>NZ_VUAZ01000073.1 GCF_009296165.1 Pseudomonas kitaguniensis
CTCGGACCATCAGGTACACCGGGTTGATGCCATCGCGAGCAAGCCCGCTCCCACAGGTCTGGCTGAAATATGCGCAAAAAAAACGGAGCCCCGAAGGCTCCGTTTTTTCAAACCACTGACCCGGATCAGGCCAGTTTTTTGTGCCGTACGCGGTGCGGCTGGGCAGCTGCATCGCCCAAACGCTTTTTACGGTCGGCTTCGTACTCGGTGTAGTTGCCTTCGAAGAACACCGCTTGGGAGTCGTCTTCGTACGCCAGGATGTGGGTCGCGACGCGGTCAAGGAACCACCGATCGTGAGAGATCACAATGGCGGCGCCCGGGAAGTCCAACAGAGCTTCTTCCAGCGAACGCAGGGTTTCAACGTCGAGGTCGTTGGAAGGTTCGTCGAGCAGCAACACGTTGCCGCCCTCTTTCAAGGTCAGCGCCAGGTGCAAACGACCGCGCTCACCGCCAGAGAGGTCTTTGACGAACTTCTGCTGGTCGCCGCCCTTGAAGTTGAAACGGCCCACGTAGGTGCGCGACGGGATTTCATAGTTGCCGATGCGGATCTGGTCGGAGCCGTCGGAAATCTGCTGGAACACGGTTTTGCTGCCGTCGAGGTCTTCGCGGCTCTGGTCCACGCAGGCAAGCTGCACGGTGTCGCCGACTTCGATGCTGCCCGAATCCGGTGTTTCCTTGCCCATCAGCATGCGGAACAGCGTGGATTTACCCGCACCGTTACCACCAATAACGCCGACGATCGCGCCTTTTGGCATGCTGAACGACAGGTTGTCGATCAGCACGCGGTCGCCATAGCCTTTGGAAACGTTTTTGAACTCAATCACCTTGTCACCCAGGCGCGGACCGGCCGGGATGTAGATTTCATTGGTTTCGCTGCGTTTCTGGAACTCCTGCGACTGCATTTCTTCAAAGCGTTGCAGACGTGCCTTGGATTTCGACTGGCGGGCCTTGGCGCCTTTGCGCACCCACTCCAGTTCTTCCTTCATGGCTTTTTCGTGAGCCGATTGCTGCTTGGATTCGGCGGCCAGACGGTCGGACTTGGCTTCGAGCCAGCCGGAGTAGTTGCCCTCGTAAGGGATACCGGCGCCACGGTCGAGCTCCAGAATCCAGCCCGCTACGTTGTCGAGGAAGTAGCGGTCGTGCGTGATCGCAACCACGGTGCCCGGGAAATCGTGCAGGAAGTGCTCCAGCCAGGCGACGGAATCGGCGTCCAAGTGGTTGGTCGGTTCGTCGAGCAACAGCATGTCGGGTGCCGACAGCAGCAGGCGGCACAGGGCCACACGGCGTTTTTCACCACCGGAGAGGAATTCGATCTTGGCATCCCACGCCGGCAGGCGCAGCGCATCGGCGGCGACTTCGAGTTGGCGCTCAAGGTTGTGACCGTCGCCCGCTTGCAGGATGGCTTCGAGCTTGGCCTGTTCGGCAGCCAGCTTATCGAAGTCGGCATCTTCTTCAGCGTAAGCGGCGTAAACCTCGTCCAGGCGGGCCTGGGCGTTCTTGATCACGCTGACCGCTTCTTCAACCACTTCACGCACGGTCTTGGTCGGATCGAGAATAGGCTCTTGCGGCAGGTAACCGATGTTCAGTTCCGGCATCGGGCGGGCTTCGCCTTCGAACTCGGTGTCGACGCCGGCCATGATTTTCAACAGCGTGGACTTACCCGAACCGTTGAGGCCGAGCACGCCAATTTTGGCGCCGGGGAAGAAGGACAACGAAATATTTTTCAGGATTTCCCGCTTCGGCGGAACAACTTTTCCCAGCCGATGCATGGTGAATACGTATTGAGCCATGGTGAACCTAGCGTCAGTGACAGATGAATTAAGCGGGCGAAGCCCGTGCCAGGCCATGCGCCGCGCGGGCCGTTGATGGTGATCAATGCCTGCGTGCGGAAGAAGCCTGAATGTCTGGGGCTGGAACGCCCTCGCGTAACCTTCAAAGCTACCTGAATGCGCTTGGTCAGTCCAGCCAGGCGGGACTGGCACTTTGCCACAACTCAAGGCATGCTAGCCGCCCTTCGGGCGTCCGGCTTATAGTGCACGTCGCGCGCCAGCTCAGCCAAACCGCAGGATCACAGCTTGTCCAAAGTCACGTCGCCTACGCCCCTGCGCGCTGCTCACTTAGCGCCGGGAGCGCCCCTGCACGGCACCTTTAAAGGCGCGTTGGCGACGCTTGTGCTGATGTTGCTCGCGTTATTGTTCTGGCAACTGCTCGACCAGTTGCAGCAAAACCAGAAGAACCAGCAGCAGTACACCATCGACTACAGCGCCGACCTGGCTGAACAGATCAGCCTGAACATGGCGCTGAGCGCAAAAATCGCGATGAATTTGCTGCCGATCGTCGAGCCGCCGCGCAACGACGAACAGCATCAGGCCTTGATGCGCACCTTGCAACGCTCGTTGCCGGAGCTGCGCAGCGTGGCGTTGCTCAGCGCCAGCGGTGCGCTGATCAGCGACAGCGCCAAAGACAGCCAGGACAGCGCGTTGCTGACAGAACTGGTGCAGCGCAGCCAGGCGCAACCGTATTACCTGAGCAACAACGCCGACGGCACGCTCATCTATTTGCTGCTGCACCAGCCCAGCGGCGGCTCAAAAATGTACTGGGCACTGCGCCTGGCCCCCAATTACCTGACCAACCTCAACGGCCAGGACGCCCAAGGCCCGCGCCCGATGTGGGCCATCGAGAACCGCCTGAACCATCACGTGGTCAGCCGTGACACCGGCATGCCGGCGCAGTGGCCCACCGCGCTGACCCCGGATGAACTGAATAAAAGCGTGCTGGTAACGCCGCTGAGCAGAAGCGACTGGCAATTGCGCGGGCTGTTCGACCGCAACGCCGTGCTGGAGCAGTTACTGCCGGCGTTTATCGGCAAATGCTTGTTGGGCCTGGCCTTCTCGCTGATCCCGTTGGTGGTGCTGCTGAACATGCGCCGCCGCCAGCGCCAGGTGCATGAAGGCCGCCGGCGTTATCAGGATATTTTCGAAGGCACCGGCGTGGCCTTGTGCGTGCTGGACCTGTCGGGGTTGAAAGGCTTTTTCGACAAGACAAAACTGCAGACCCGCGAGCAATTGCAGGCCTGGCTGCACAACAACGCTGAGCAGCGACAGCAATTGCTCAAGGAGTTGCGCATCACCGAGGTCAACCAAGTCGCCGTGCGCCTGTTGGGCGTCGGCTCTTGCGAGGAGGCGTGGGAACGCCTGATTGATGATCGCTCGGGCAATGCCACGGCCATCGGCCACTCCGTGCTTGAGGCGGTGCTGACCCAGCAAAAGCAGTTGGAACTGGAAATCCAGCTCAACGACGCCGCAGGCAACGAACAATACCTGTGGCTGGTGATGCGCCTGCCGGAGCAGCAAGACGACTTCAAGGCGGTGATCCTCAGCATCAGCGACATCACCAGCCGCAAGCTGATCGAGCTGTCACTGGTGGAGCGCGAAAGCTTTTGGTCCGACGTGGTGCGCACGTGCCCGACCACCTGTACGTGCAGGACGTGATCAGCCAGCGCATTATTTTCAGCAACCATCACCTCGGCCACACCCTGGGCTATGACAAAGTAGCGCTGCAGCAAATGGGCGACTACTTCTGGGAAATCCTGCTGCACCCCGAAGACGCCGAGCATTACCACGACCTGCGCCAGCAACAACGTGAAACCGGCTACGCGAACCAGTTGCAGTGCCAGTTGCGCTTTCGCCACCGCAATAACCAATGGCGGCGCTTTGATATTCGCGAGCAGGCCCTGGCGCGCGACAAGAGCGCGCAAGTCACCCGAATCATCGGCGTGGCCAAAGACATTACCGACCAGATTGAAGCCAGCGAATCGCTGCGCGACAGCGAGCAGCGCTACCGCATGCTGGCCGAAAGCATCAGCGACGTGATTTGCTCCACCGACAGCCAGCTGGCGCTCAACTACATCAGCCCGTCGGTCAGCGCCGTGCTGGGCTATGACGTGGAATGGGTGCTGAAAAACGGCTGGCAGTCGATTATTGCCAACCCGCAGCAACTCACCGGCATTTATAGCCTGGTCGAGCAGGTCAGCCGCGCGCTCGGCGACGTCGAGGCGCTGAACACGCTGCGCGATCAATTGCAGAGCCGGCTGTTCGTCTTCGATTGCCTGCGCGCCGATGGCCGCAAAGTACCGATTGAGCTGCGCCTGGTATTGGTCTGGGATGAACATGGCGCGTTTGAAGGCATTCTTGGCGTGGGCCGCGACATCAGCCAGCAACGGCGCGCCGAGAAAGACCTGCGCATGGCCGCCACGGTGTTCGAACACTCAACGTCGGCGATCCTGATCACCGACCCGGCGGGCTATATCGTGCAGGCCAACGAGGCGTTCAGCCGCGTCAGCGGTTATGCCGTGGCGGATGTGCTCGACCAGTTGCCGAACATGCTGACCGTCGACGAACAGCAGGAAGCCCACCTGCGCTATGTGCTCAAACAATTGCACCAGCACAGCACGTGGGAAGGCGAGGTCTGGCTGAAACGCCTGAATGGCGAGCATTACCCGGCCTGGGTCGGCATTACCGCGGTGTTCGACGATGAAGGCGACTTGGCCAGCTATGTGTGTTTTTTCAGCGACATCAGCGAGCGCAAGGCCAGCGAACAGCGCATCCACCGCCTGGCCTATTACGACGCCCTGACCCACCTGCCCAACCGCACGCTGTTTCAGGACCGCCTGCACACCGCGTTGCAGTCGGCGGAGCGGCAGAAGTCGTGGGTGGTGCTGATGTTCCTCGACCTCGACCGCTTCAAGCCGATCAACGATTCGCTGGGCCACGCCGCGGGCGACCGCATGCTCAAAGAGATGGCCACGCGCCTGCTGGGCTGCGTGGCCGAAGACGACACCGTGGCGCGCATGGGTGGCGACGAGTTCACCTTGCTCCTGCAACCGCGCGTCAGCCGTGAGATGGCGTTGAACCGCGCGATCAATGTGGCCGAGCAGATCCTCGCCAGCCTGGTGAAGCCGTTTGTGCTGGAAGGTCGCGAGTTCTTCGTGACCGCCAGTATCGGCATCGCCCTCAGCCCGCAAGACGGCAACGAGCTGAGCCAGTTGATGAAGAACGCCGACACCGCGATGTATCACGCTAAAGAACGCGGCAAAAATAACTTCCAGTTCTACCAGGCCGACATGAACGCCAGCGCCCTTGAGCGCCTGGAGCTCGAAAGCGACCTGCGCCACGCGCTGGAACAGGACGAATTCGTGCTGTATTACCAGCCGCAATTCAGTGGTGACGGCAAACGCTTGACCGGCGCCGAAGCCTTGCTGCGCTGGCGCCACCCGCGTCGCGGGCTGGTGCCGCCGGGTGATTTTATTCCGGTGCTGGAGGAATTGGGCCTGGTGGTAGACGTGGGCGACTGGGTGCTCGGCGAAGCGTGTCGCCAGCTTAAAACCTGGCACCAGAACAAGGTGCGGGTGCCGAAAGTCTCCGTGAACATCTCGGCGCGGCAGTTCTCGGATGGCCAACTGGGCGAACGCATCGCCAGCATTCTGCGCGACACGGGCCTGCCACCGGCGTGCCTGGAGCTGGAGCTGACCGAAAGTATCCTGATGCGTGAGGTCAACGAGGCGATGCAGATCCTCGCCAGCTTGAAAAACCTCGGCCTGAGCATCGCGGTGGATGACTTTGGTACGGGTTACTCGTCGCTGAACTACCTCAAGCAGTTCCCTATCGACGTGTTGAAGATAGACCGCACGTTCGTCGACGGCCTGCCGTCCGGCGAGCAGGACGCGCAAATCGCCCGCGCGATTATCGCCATGGCCCACAGCCTCAACCTCGCGGTCATCGCCGAGGGCGTCGAGACGCATGAGCAGTTGGATTTCCTGCGTGAGCATGGCTGCGACGAAGTGCAGGGTTATCTGTTCGGGCGGCCGATGCCGGCGAACCGGTTCGAAGCGCAGTTCAGCAATGATGCGCTGTTCTTGCTTGACTGAGGTTTTGTGGGGGGGGCTGATGGCCCCATCGCGAGCAAGCCCGCTCCCACATTTTGATCTGTGAATACATTCAAATGTGGGAGCGGGCTTGCTCGCGATGAGGCCCACCCAAACACCGCCTATCCGCAGATGAATCCCGCTTGTCCGCGACATGATGTCCTTTCATATGCCATCTAAAACCCGTTGGGTTAGAATGCCCTTCTTTTCTGCCCCCGATCCTTGAGGACCGCCATGTTCAGCCGTGATTTGACTATTGCCAAGTACGACGCCGATCTCTTTGCCGCCATGGAGCAAGAAGCCGTGCGCCAGGAAGAGCACATTGAGCTGATCGCTTCGGAAAACTACACCAGCCCTGCGGTCATGGAGGCTCAAGGTTCGGTGCTGACCAACAAGTACGCCGAAGGCTACCCAGGCAAGCGCTACTACGGTGGTTGCGAATACGTCGACGTGGTTGAGCAACTGGCCATCGACCGTGCCAAGGAACTGTTCGGCGCCGATTACGCCAACGTGCAGCCGCACGCCGGCTCGCAGGCCAACAGCGCGGTTTACCTGGCCCTGCTGCAAGGCGGCGACACCATTTTGGGCATGAGCTTGGCGCACGGCGGTCACCTGACCCACGGCGCCAGCGTTTCCTCTTCGGGCAAGCTGTACAACGCGGTTCAATACGGCATCGACGCCAACGGCCTGATCGACTACGACGAAGTCGAGCGCCTGGCGGTTGAGCACAAGCCAAAAATGATCGTGGCCGGTTTCTCTGCCTACTCGCAGATTCTGGACTTCCCGCGCTTCCGTGAAATCGCCGACAAAGTGGGCGCCTACCTGTTCGTCGACATGGCTCACGTAGCCGGTCTGGTCGCCGCTGGCGTGTACCCGAACCCGGTGCCTTACGCTGACGTGGTGACCACCACGACGCACAAAACCCTGCGCGGCCCACGTGGCGGCCTGATCCTGGCGCGCGCCAACGCCGAGATCGAGAAGAAGCTCAACTCCGCCGTATTCCCGGGCGCCCAGGGTGGCCCGCTGGAGCACGTGATCGCCGCCAAAGCGATCTGCTTCAAGGAAGCGCTGCAGCCTGAGTTCAAGACTTACCAGCAACAAGTGGTGAAAAACGCCAAGGCCATGGCTGGCGTGTTCATCGAACGCGGCTACGATGTGGTTTCCGGCGGTACTGAAAACCACCTGTTCCTGCTGTCGCTGATCAAGCAGGACATTTCCGGTAAAGATGCTGACGCCGCGTTGGGCAAAGCCTTCATCACCGTGAACAAGAACTCCGTGCCGAACGACCCACGTTCGCCGTTCGTCACTTCCGGCCTGCGCTTCGGCACCCCGGCAGTGACCACACGTGGCTTCAAGGAAGCAGAGTGCAAGGAACTGGCCGGCTGGATCTGCGACATCCTGGCGGATCTTTCCAACGAAGCCGTGATTGACGCGGTACGTGAGAAGGTCAAGGCCATCTGCAAAAAGCTGCCGGTATACGGCGCTTGATTGCAGTTGCTTGAATAAAAAGCCCGGCTTATGAGCCGGGCTTTTTTATGCCTGAAAACGCTGCTTGCTCAATCTGAAATGCAATCAAATTGTGGGAGGGGGCTTGCTCCCACAGTTTTTGGCTGCATTTCAGGTCAGGTCAGGTCAGGGTTGGTAGACCTTGGCAAAACCTTCGCGGATCTTGTCTTCCGGCAACTCGTCGGCAATAAACACGATCACACTTTCGCGCGCGCAGCCTTCGGCCCATTCGGTGTCCCAATCGAACCCGTAGAGTTTGAGCACGCCCTGGAACACCATGCGCCGGTCTTCGCCGGCAATATTGAGCACGCCTTTGTAGCGCAGCAACTGCTTGCCGTGGTCTTCCAGCAGGTCGTTCATGAACGCGCTGAGGCGGTCAATATCCAGCGGCTGGTCGGTGCGCAGCACAAGGCTCGAAATACGGTCTACAGACGGCGCAGCAACCACCGGGCGCAGGCTCATGCCGGCGTTGAGGTTGAAGCCGCGCACGTCCAGCAACTCGGCCAGGTCGATGGCGCCGTGGTCGACCACACGAATCGGCGCACGCCGGTTGATGCGGGTCAGGCGCTGGCTAAGGGCGTCGAAGGTCGCCGTGTCGACCAGGTCGCGTTTGCTCACCAGCAAGCGGTCGGCGAAACCGATTTGCGCCTGCGCGATGGTCTGGGCCAGGTGCTGGTCGGCGTGGGCCGCGTCGACCAACGTGATAATGCCGTCGAGGATGTAGCGCTCGCGCAGTTCTTCATCGATGAAAAACGTCTGCGCCACCGGCGCCGGGTCGGCAAGGCCGGTGCACTCGATCACCAGGCGGTCGAAGGCGATCTCGCCGCTGTCCAGGCGTTCCAGCAGCAGGTACAGCGCTTTGGTCAGGTCGGTGTGGATGGTGCAGCACACGCAGCCATTGGACAGGGTCATGACTTGCACCGGCTCGGCACCCAACAGTTGGGTGTCGATACCGGCGTCACTGAATTCGTTTTCGATCACGGCGATTTTCAAGCCGTGTTCGGCCTTGAGCAGGTGGCGCAACAAGGTGGTTTTACCCGCGCCGAGGAAGCCGCTGAGAATGGTGACGGGGATGGGAGAGGACAAAGAGATTCTCCTTTTTAGATGAAATAACTGAAGGAACGCAAAACAAATGTGGGAGCGGGCTTGCTCGCGAAGGCGGTGTATCAGTCTCAGTATGCATCAACTGACACGCCGCAATCGCGAGCAAGCCCGCTCCCACATGGGGCACTACACGCCCAACTTATCGGGCTAGCAACACTTTGGCCCACCCTTGCCGCCGTAACGGGCTTCCTGGCGTTCCCGGAAGAACGCCTTGTAGTCCATCATCGGTTTGCCCGGGTGTTTGGTTTGCATATGCTCGACGTAGGTGTCGTAGTCGGGCATGCCGACCATCAGGCGCGCGGCCTGACCGAGGTATTTACCGAGGCGACTGATGTCATTGAACATGCTTGCACTCCTCGCTTACGCGTCCGGTATGGCCTGGAACGGGGCTTCTTTATCCGTGCGTTCTTTGTTGCCCCAGGCGGCAATGCCAACCTTGAGCGCATAGAACAGGATGCTGAACACCACGAACAGGAACAGCGCCGTAAGCGTTGCGTTGGTGTAGGCGTTCCAGATCACGTGCTGCATCTGGTCGATGTTCTTCGCCGGGGCGAGGATCTGGCCGTTGGCCAGCGCATCACTGTACTTTTTGGCCAGCGACAGAAAGCCGATCGCCGGGTTGGCGTCGAACAGCTTGATGAAGCCTGCGGTGGTGGTGCAAATCAGCAGCCACACAGCGGGCAACATGGTCACCCAAATGTAGCGCTGGCGTTTCATTTTGATCAGCACAACGGTGGCGAGCATCAGCGCGATACCGGCCAGCATCTGGTTAGAGATACCGAACAGCGGCCACAAGGTGTTGATGCCACCCAATGGGTCGATCACGCCTTGGTACAGCAAGTAACCCCACATCGCCACACAGCCCGCCGTGGCAATCAGGTTGGCGGTCCACGACTCGGTACGCTTGAGCGACGGCACGAACGAACCGAGCAGGTCTTGCAGCATGAAACGACCGGCTCGGGTGCCGGCGTCAACCGCGGTCAAGATGAACAGTGCTTCAAACAAAATCGCAAAGTGGTACCAGAATGCCATGGTGTTTTCACCCGGCAACACACTGTGCAGAATTTGCGCGATACCCACCGCCAGCGTCGGCGCACCCCCGGCACGCGCCAGGATGGTGGTTTCACCAATGTCATGCGCGACGGCTTGCAGCGCTTCCGGTGTGATCGCAAAGCCCCAACTGCTGACCGTTTGCGCAACCGTTACCACGTCTGCGCCCACTACGGCAGCGGGGCTGTTCATGGCGAAGTAAACGCCTGGCTCGATCACCGAGGCGGCAACCATGGCCATGATCGCGACGAACGATTCCATCAGCATCGCGCCGTAACCGATGTAGCGCGAGTTGACTTCGTTATCCAGCAGCTTGGGCGTGGTGCCCGAAGAGATCAGCGCGTGGAAACCCGAGACCGCGCCACAGGCAATGGTAATGAACAGGAACGGGAACAGGCCGCCCTTCCACACCGGGCCGGTGCCGTCGGTGAACTGCGTCAGCGCCGGCATTTTCAGCTCGGGCATGGTGACCAGAATGCCAATCGCGAGCGCAACGATGGTGCCGATTTTGAGGAAGGTAGACAGGTAGTCACGCGGCGCCAGGATCAGCCAAATCGGCAGTACCGCTGCGACGAAACCGTAGCCGATCAGCATCCAGGTGATCTGAATGCCGGTAAACGAGAAGGCCTTGGCCCACACCGGGTCAGCCGCGATTTGCCCGCCCAGCCAGATCGAGCCGAGCAGCAACAGCACGCCGATAATCGAGATTTCGCCAATGCGGCCGGGGCGGATGTAGCGCATGTACACGCCCATGAACATCGCGATCGGGATGGTCGCCATCACCGTAAAGATGCCCCACGGGCTCTCGGCCAAGGCCTTGACCACGATCAGCGCCAGCACCGCGAGGATGATGATCATGATCAGGAAGCAGCCAAACAGCGCAATAGTGCCGGGAATGCGGCCCATCTCTTCGCGAACCATGTCGCCCAGCGAACGGCCGTTGCGCCGCGTGGACATGAACAAGACCATGAAGTCTTGCACCGCGCCTGCCAGCACCACCCCGGCAATCAGCCACAGCGTGCCGGGCAGGTAGCCCATTTGCGCCGCCAGCACCGGGCCGACCAACGGGCCTGCACCGGCAATCGCCGCAAAGTGGTGACCGAAAAGAATGTGTTTGTTGGTCGGCACATAGTCCAGACCATCGTTGTTGACCACTGCGGGGGTGGCCCGTAGCGGGTTCAGTTGCATCACGTGGGTCGCGATGAACAAACTGTAGTAACGGTATGCAACCAGGTAGATGGCCACGGCAGCGACCACGATCCACAAGGCGTTGATCGCCTCGCCGCGGCGCAAGGCCACTACGCCAAGGGCGCCTGCTCCTACGATTGCCAGCAGCAGCCAGGGTAAGTGGCGTAGCAGGCTATTATTATTTTTCATTTTTATATTCCAGCCAGGGTGGACAGAAGGACAGCCATCCCGAGTTTAGCGCTACTTGCTTTAAAGACCAGCCCCCTACATTGGTCTAGAGCCTTCAAGGGGCCAAAAAGCAGAAAACCCGACTCAATAATGGCGCAGGGCTACAATTGCCTCATTCACCGAGGGTTTCACCATGAACGAGCAACCGTCTGATCGTCGCCGCTTTCGCCGGATCGCCTTTGACGCCAAAACCGAACTTCGCCAAAACAGCCAGAAATGGTCGGTGCAGTTAGTCGATTTGTCGCTGAAAGGTTTGTTGGTGCAACGGCCGCAGGCTTGGCTGGGCAGCGCCGACGCCGCTTTCGATGTGGATATTCACCTTGACGCTGAAACCGACGTGCAGATGCAGGTGCGCCTGACTCACAATGATCACGGGCAGTTGGGTTTTGTGTGCGAGCACATTGACCTGGACTCGATCAGCCACTTGCGCAGGCTGATCGAGTTGAACCTGGGTGATGAGGATGAGCTGCACCGGGAGCTGGCGGCGTTGTTGGAAATCTAACGGCAACACCTGTCAAATGTGCGAGGGGGCCTGCGCCCGATAGCAGTGTGTCAGGCACTTATGTGTCGCTGACAGGCCGCTATCGGGAGCAAGCCCCCTCCCACAGGTTAGCTAGTTAGTCTGTTTGGCGGGTTATTCGAACAATGCATCCAGGGCTTGTTCCAGGCGCGTGACGCCGATCACCTGCAGCCCCGGCGGCATTTCCTTCGGCGCATTGCCTTTGGGCACGATCGCGCGCTTGAAGCCGTGCTTGGCGGCTTCCTTCAGGCGCTCCTGGCCGCTGGGCACCGGGCGCACTTCGCCCGACAGGCCCACTTCACCAAACACCAGCAGGTCATGCGGCAGTGGTTTGTTGCGCAGGCTGGACATCACCGCCGCCATCAAGGCCAGGTCGGACGCGGTTTCCAAGACCTTGACCCCGCCGACCACGTTGAGGAACACGTCCTGGTCGTGGGTCGGGATGCCGCCGTGACGGTGCAACACCGCGAGCAGCATCGCCAGGCGGTTTTGATCCAGGCCAAGCGTGACCCGGCGCGGGTTGGCCAAGTGGCTGTCATCGACCAGCGCCTGCACTTCCACCAGCATCGGGCGGGTGCCTTCCCACGTCGCCATCACCACACTGCCAGGGACTTCTTCCTGCGCACGCGTGAGAAAAATCGCCGACGGGTTAGAGACTTCTTTCAGGCCGCGGTCGGTCATGGCAAACACGCCCAATTCGTTCACGGCGCCAAAGCGGTTTTTCACCGCGCGCAGCAGGCGTAACCGACCATCGGACTCGCCTTCAAAATACAACACGGTGTCGACCATATGCTCAAGCACCCGTGGCCCGGCCAGCGCGCCTTCTTTGGTGACGTGGCCGACCAAAAAGATCGCCGTGCCGCTCTGCTTGGCATACCGCACCAGCAGCGCCGCGCTTTCGCGCACCTGAGACACGCCGCCCGGTGCCGATTGCAGTTGCTCGGTGAAAATCGTCTGGATCGAGTCGATCACCATCACCTTGGGCTTTTCGATGCGGGCCGTGGCGATGATGCTTTCGATGCAGGTTTCGGTCATCACCCGCAGTTGGTCCTGAGGTAAACCCAGACGACGCGCACGCATGGCCACTTGCTGCTGGGATTCTTCGCCGGTGACGTACAGCGCCGGCATGCGGCTGGCGATGCTGCACAGGGTTTGCAGAAGAATGGTCGATTTACCAATGCCGGGGTCGCCGCCGATCAGCACCACTGAGCCGTCCACCAGGCCGCCGCCGAGTACGCGGTCGAGTTCCCCGGAAGCCGTAGAGAAACGCGGAATCTCTTCGACGCTGACTTCGGCCAGGGTCTTGATCTGCGCCTGTTGCCCGGTCCAGCCGGCGCGGCCGGTGGGGGCTGCAGCGCCGCCGCTTTCGATCATGGTTTCAGTCAGGGTGTTCCACGCGCCGCACTCGGTGCACTGGCCAGCCCACTTGGGAAAGGTCGCGCCGCACTCGGTGCAGCCGTACATGCGCTTGGCCTTTGCCATTCAAGAACCTCCAACCGAAAAACCGCGATAATAGCTCAGCGCGCGCCGGGGTCCGGATTTCACCACTGGCCAATCGTGAAGCACTGTTGCCGATAGGGTCTTCAGCGTTGAGGTCGGCGCCTTTGGCCTTTAGCTCATCGAGCAATTCGACGCGCTTGAACAGCCCGGCGTACATCGCTGCGGTCTGCCCGGCGCCGTTGCGTTGGTCGGGGTTGCAGTCGGTCGACAGCAGGCGTTGAGCGATTTTCAGCTCGCCTTTGAAAATAGCGCCCATCAGCGCGGTATTGCCGCGTTTGTCCTGCACGCAGGCATCGGCACCGGCGTTGAGCAGGCGCTCCACGAACGAGCCTTGGCCATGATAGGCGGCAAGAATCAGCGCGGTATAACCCTTATCATCCTGGGTGTTGAGGCTGTAGCCAGAGTCGATAAAGGTGTTGAGCATGTCGACATCGCCACGGCGCGCGGCATCGAAATAGTAGTCCTGTAACTGCGCTTTGAGCACCGCCGGGTCGGGGGACTCGGCATGGGCGACAAAAGCGAGCATTGCCAGCAGTAAACCAATTGAAATACGCATGGGCTTTTCTCCTCAAGAGGTCGACGCCCGAAAGCAGGGCGTCGACTGTCACCAACGTCAGTCAGTCAGCTTGTCCGCCAACGCCTTCACGCGGGCCAGGTCACCCTTGGCGACCTTGGTCACGCCGGTGCCGTATTCCGGGTCGGCCTTGTAGAGGAACGACAGAATGATGTGCTTGCTCTCGTCATCGGTGGTGGTCAGCGAGCCGCCGAAGTTTTCGATCAAGTCTTCACGCTCTTTCTTGTTGTAGGAGCGGTACAGGTCACCGGCCTGCTTGAAGTTCTGCTCGCGCTGGATCTTCGCTTGCTGGGTGCTGCCCGACAGCGCCAGTTGGCTGTAACGCGCGTCTTTTGGCTCTTCGCGAGGCTCCAGGCGGCTTGGCTGGTAGTTCACGCCGCTGGTGGTTTTGCCGCTGTTCAGCGTGCCGTCCTGGTTACCATTGTTAACGGTGACGCGTGGGGCGTTGATCGGCAGTTGCAGGGCATTCGCGCCCAGGCGATACATTTGGGTGTCGGCGTAGGAGAACACGCGGCCTTGCAGCAGGCGATCCTCAGACGGCTCGATGCCCGGCACCAGGTTGGCCGGGGCCATGGCGACTTGCTCGGTTTCCTGGAAGACGTTGCCCGGGTTGCGGTTCAGCACCATTTGCCCGACTTTGCGCTCAGGCACATTTGGCCAGATCTTGGTGGCGTCCAGCGGGTCGAAATCAAACTTGGCCAGGTCTTCAGGCTTGAGCACCTGCACGTACAGGTCCCACTTGGGGAAGTCGCCCTTGTTGATATGCGTGACCAAGTCATTGGTCATATGGCTGTAATCACGGCCCTGCACTTCGGTGACTTGCTTGGGATCAAGGTTCTTGATGCCTTGCAGGCTCTTCCAGTGAAACTTGACGTAGTGCACTTCGCCTTTGGCGTTGATCAGCTTGTAGGCGTGCACGCCGTTGCCGTCCATCTCGCGGTAGCTGGCCGGGGTGCCCGAGTCGGAATACAGCTCGGTGAGTGTGCGGGTGGACTCTGGTACATGCGAGAAGAAGTCAAAGCGGCGCGAGTCGTCGTCGAGGTTGGTGCGCGGGTCCGGCTTGAAGGCGTGAACCATGTCCGGGAATTTAATTGCATCGCGAATAAAGAACGTCGGGAAGTTGTTGCCGACCAGGTCCCAGTTACCGTCGGCGGTATAGAACTTGGTGGCGAAGCCGCGCGGGTCGCGCAGGGTTTCCGGCGAATGGTTGCCGTGCACCACAGCAGAGAAACGCACGAATACCGGCGTGGCTTCACCGGCGGCGAATACCTTGGCCTTGGTCAGGTCGCTGAGGTTGTCGGTCACGGTGAATGTACCGTGGGCGCCGGTACCTCGGGCGTGCACCACACGCTCGGGGATGCGTTCACGGTCAAAGCGTTGCAACTTCTGAATCAACTGCACGTCTTGCAACAGCACCGGGCCAGTGGCTCCGGCGGTTTGCGAGTTCTGGTTATCGCCAACGGCGGCGCCGTTATCGCGGGTCAGGTTTGCGGCGTGTACGGAGAGAGAAAGCAGGCTTACGCTCACCAGTGCCAGCGCATATCGCGCTGAAACCGGCCCGCGGCTCATTGGACTCTTCATCATGGTTTCCTCTGGTTTTTTTAGTACACATTCAGTTGTGCTTGTCAGAGGCTAATGACCTGAACGCCAGAAGATAAATAGAAAACCTGTACCTGCTCGATAAAGAAAATAATGTGGCCCGCCACCGAAATAGCGAGTATTTCGCGCGCGATTACTGGCACTTTGCAAACTATTTACGATTTGATGTGTCGATAAAAATCAACGGTGTAAACGGTTGTGTCGGGCAAGCCCTCTGCGACTGACTTACACTGCCATTCACTCTACTCATCTGTAACAAGGAATAACCTATGGGCGTGATCAGTGAATTCAAGGCCTTCGCGGTCAAAGGTAATGTGGTCGATATGGCCGTCGGTATCATCATCGGCGCGGCCTTCGGCAAAATTGTTTCCTCGTTCGTAGGCGACGTAGTGATGCCACCGCTCGGTCTGTTGATCGGCGGTGTGGACTTTGGTGATTTGGCGGTGACGCTCAAAGCCGCCCAAGGCGATGTGCCAGCAGTGGTGCTGGCCTATGGCAAGTTCATCCAGAGCGTGGTCGACTTTTTGATCGTCGCGTTCGCGATCTTCATGGGCGTGAAGGCCATCAACCGCCTGAAGCGCGAAGAGGCCGTGGCCCCCACTTTGCCGCCGACGCCGACGAAGCAAGAGGTGCTGCTGAGCGAGATCCGTGATCTGCTCAAGGCACAGAACGACAAGCCGCTTTAATCAGCACCGGCTTGGAAAAAAGGCGCCTGGTGACAGGCGCCTTTTTTATTACCAGTAGTTTTCCACCGCCACTTGGCCAGGGCGCCGGCTGAGGCTCAATTGCATGTCGCGAAGCTTGAGCAGTTGGCGGGTGTCATCGACCATCTGCGGGTTGCCGCAAATCAGCACGCGCGAATGTTGCGGGGTCAGTTCTACGCCAGCGGCGCGCTCCAGCTCGCCGTTCTCGATCAACGTGGTAATGCGCCCGTTCAGCGCGCCCGGCTGAACCTCACGGGTGACGATGGGAATATAGATGAGCTTGTGCGCGTACTCGGCCAGGTATTCACGCTCACTCAGCGTCGCGATCAGCGACTGGTACGCCAGCTCCCTGGATTCGCGCGCGCTATAGACCAGAATGATGCGCTCGAATTTTTCCCAGACCTCGAAGTCCTGCAGCATCGACAGGAACGGTGCCACGCCAGTGCCCGTGCCCAGCAACCACAAGTCACGCCCGTCTATAAAGCGATTCAGGGTCAGGAATCCCGTGGCCTGGCGCTCCACCATCAAGGTGTCGCCCACCTGCAGGCGGCTTAACTCACTGGTGAATTCGCCACCCGGCACCACGATAGAGAAGAAGTCGAGATGCTCGTCAAACGGCGAAGACACAATCGAATAGGCACGCCATACCGTGCTGCCATCCGCCTTGGTCACCCCAAGGCGCACGAACTGGCCGGCGGTAAACCGAAAGCCCGGGTCGCGTGTGGTACGCAGGGTAAACAGGCTGGGGGTGAGTGACTGCACGTCGAGCAGGGTCTGGCGGGTAAATTTTTCAGCGCTGGCCGTCATGGCGGGCTCCGTTCAACAGGTGCCCCAGTGTCCCTCAAAGTCGTGCCGGGAAACACCGCTGGTTTGTACTGGCATTGACCGTGCGTGCGCTGACAAGCGTGAAAGTGTCAGTTTTTTAAGACAGTAGCCCTCGTACTCATTGGCAAATTGAACTAATCATTTAGTTATGCCCTACCTTCCTGCACACGATTAATGAGTGCAGCAAATCCAAACATCAGCGGCTGGACACCGTTGAACTAAGTCAGGTTCTTCCACGTTCAACTTGGTTTTTTTAAAAAACCGATTGCTGCCGACGCTCAAGAAACTTCAACACGGATGAGCGCAGACATTTTTCCCACGAAGATGTAGTACATGCCCTACACTCATTTCCGTGAACCGTAGGCTCCATGAGGGGCCAACACACCCAAATGCATGGAGGGCATCGGATGATCAACTGGCGCAACACAAAAATTCCCAAACTTGAGGGTGAGGACAAGATCACCACTATTTATGAGATGGTCATTAACCACACCTACCAGCTAGGCTTTGAATATTGCTCATTTACGATGAGCCCCCAGCAACCGACTAATCCAACAAAACCGATTAACTTAAACAACTATCCAAATGAGTGGAACACGCTTTATAAGCAAGCACACTTTTTTGAAATTGATCCTATCGTCGCTCACTGCAAGCGCAGCGTAATGCCTATTGTGTGGGATGAGAAAGCCTTCAGCAGCACGCCAAATTTATGGTCGTTGGCCCAATCATTTGGTGTGCATTTAGGCTGGACTCAAGCAGTGCATGACTTCCAGGGAATGTTCAGCATGCTGACGCTGGGTCGCCGTACTGGCGAAGTCAGCCCTGAAGAGCTGTACGAGAAAGCCGGCCAGGTGATGTGGCTGTGCCACGCGATGCATGCAGTGATGGCACAAAAATATGCCTACGCACCGAACATCAGTGCGCCGTGCAAATTGACCCCGCGAGAAACAGAAATTCTCAGATGGTCGGCCATGGGCAAGACAGCCTGTGACATCGCCACGATCCTGTGCCTGTCAGAGCGCACCGTGGGTTTTCATATCAGCAGCTGCCTGAAGAAGCTTGGGGTGAGCAACAAGATCGCCGCCGTGCTGTGTGCCTCCAAAGCAGGGCTGTTTTAACAGGCCTGGAAACATCGCATGTAATCCCTCCGAAAAAAAAGTAACATTTGCAGCCCATTCTGAGTGTTGACGCAGCCCCTAGCGGGAGCCGCATCGCCGTTCACTCAGTCGGTTGCGCCGGCTGCCCACGCCCGCCAACACCCATCGATGACCCAGAGCCTCCCCCGCCATGCCCCTGCTTGAGAGCCCCTTCGCCCAGCTCGACCTGATCCGTCAGCCCGCGCAACACAATGACCCGCTGCAAGCCTTTGATGCTGCCGACGAGTACCTGCTCAGCCACCTGGCCGAGCAGCAGCCCGGCGCTGCAACCCGCGTGTTGGTGCTTAATGACAGCTTTGGCGCCCTGGCGGCAAGCCTTCAAGGGCAGTTGCAGGTTACGTCCAGCGGCGACTCGTTTCTGGCAGCCCAAGGCCTTGAAACGAACCTGGTACGCAATGGCAAGGCGTTTGATGCGGTGCCGTTTGTGCCTGGCAGCCACGTGCCGGCGGGGCCGTTTGATTGGGTGCTGATTCGCGTGCCGAAAACCCTGGCCTTGCTCGAAGAACAACTGATCCGCCTGCACGGGCAGTTGGCGCCGGGCGCACACGTGGTTGCAGGGGCCATGGTCAAGCATTTGCCACGGGCGGCAGGCGAGTTGCTGGAACGCTACATCGGCCCGATGCACGCGTCGCTGGCGGTCAAAAAAGCCCGGCTGCTGATCGCCACCGTGGAGGCTCGCCCCGTTGCAGTTTCGCCCTACCCGAGCCGTTACACTCTCGACACACCGGCCATTACGTTGCTGAACCACGCGAACGTGTTCTGCCGCGAAGGGCTGGACATCGGCACGCGCGCCTTCCTGCCACATTTGCCGACGAACCTGGGCAGCGCCCGCGTGGCAGACCTGGGCTGCGGCAATGGCGTATTGGCGATTGCCAGTGCCCTGCAAAACCCCGACGCGCAGTACACGCTGGTGGATGAGTCGTACATGGCGGTGCAGTCTGCACTGCAAAACTGGCAGGCAGCCCTCGGCGCACGCGATGTGTCAGTGCGCGCCGACGATGGCCTGGCTGGCCAGGCGCCAGAATCGCTGGACGTGGTGCTGTGCAACCCGCCGTTTCATCAGCAGCAAGTGGTCGGCGACTTTCTGGCCTGGCGCATGTTCCAACAGGCACGCGAGGCGCTGGTGGTCGGTGGCGCGCTCTACATCGTCGGCAACCGTCACTTGGGTTATCACAGCAAGCTGGCGCGGCTGTTCCGTGGCGTCGAGCAAGTCGCCGCCACGCCAAAATTCGTGATTCTCAAAGCGCGCAAATAAAAAAAGCCCTGCCAATCTTGCGAGAGGCAGGGCTGAAAAGCCGGGCCGCGAAGCCCGGATTGGGATGTCAGTGGGTGGTCAAGCCGGCCGCGTTCATGAACATGCGCATCAGGCTGGCGACGATAAACAGGGCCAGCACGCTGCCGGTCCAGATCATCGCCAACCACCCCAAGCGCCGCCACAGCGGCTGTTTCTCGGCCTGTTCGATCTCGTGCAATGTAGGTTTGCTGGCCATGGTACGCGCCTCCTAGTGATAGCCGTCTTCGTGGGTGACCTTGCCGCGGAACACGTAGTAGCTCCAGAAGGTATAACCCAGGATAAACGGGATGATAAACAGCGTGCCCACCAGCATGAAGCCTTGGCTCTGCGGCGGCGCGGCGGCTTCCCAAATCGAGACTGACGGTGGA
Organism: Pseudomonas kitaguniensis; assembly: GCF_009296165.1. Lineage (GTDB taxonomy): Bacteria > Pseudomonadota > Gammaproteobacteria > Pseudomonadales > Pseudomonadaceae > Aquipseudomonas > Aquipseudomonas kitaguniensis. The sequence goes on from NZ_VUAZ01000073.1 coordinate 19,541, forward strand.
ATGATATTCGGCCACAAGCTGATCCCAAGGCCGCTGTAGCCGAGAAAGATCAGCACCAGCGTCAGCAAGAACGGCGTGTAGTGCGCATGGCGCGCCACCGCGCGGATCAAGCCGTACATGGTCACCAGCACCAGAATCGGCACCGGCAGGAACCAGAACAAGTTCGGCAAGGTGAACCAGCGCGAGGCGATTTCGGGGTGCGCGAGCGGCGTCCACAGGCTGACGATGGCGATCACCGCCAACACCACAAAGGCCAACGGCCGCGCCAAATTGTGCATCTGCTCTTGCAACTTGCCTTCGGTCTTCATGATCAGCCAGGTGCAACCGAGCAAGGCATACGCAACCACCAAGGCAACGCCGCAAAACATCGTGAACGGCGTGGCCCAGTCGAGCGAGCCCCCGGCGAACTGACGATTGACCACCGGGATACCGTCGATAAACGCACCGAGCGCTACGCCCTGGAAGAACGTCGCCGCAATTGAGCCACCGATAAACGCCTTGTCCCACAGGTGACGTTTGTCGTCCTTGGCCTTGAAGCGGAACTCGAAGGCCACGCCGCGAAAGATCAGCCCGATCAGCATCAGAATCAGCGGCAGGTAAAGCGCCGACAGCACCACCGAATAGGCCAACGGGAACGCGCCGAACAACGCCGCGCCACCGAGTACCAGCCAGGTTTCGTTACCGTCCCAGACCGGCGCAACGGTGTTCATCATCACGTCACGGTCGACTTTGCCCGGAATAAACGGAAACAGGATGCCGATACCCAAGTCGAAGCCGTCCATCACCACGTACATCATGATGCCGAAGATGATGATCACGGCCCAGATCAGCGGAAGATCAATACCCATCTCAATGCCCCTTGTGCTGGAGGTGGTCGTGGCCGTCATCGCTGCCATCATCGGCAGCCGACAATGGCCGCGCCGGGGTGCGTTTCTGACCTGGGCCACCGTGGGTCGGCTCGGTGCTTTCGTGGGTCACAGGACCTTTGCGGACCAGGCGCATCATGTAGCCTAAACCGGCGCCAAACAGTGCGAAGTACACCACCACGAACAGCACCAGGGTGATCGTCATTTGCACCAGGCTATGCCCCGACGAGGCATCCGCCGTGCGCATCAGCCCGTAGACCACCCACGGCTGACGGCCGATTTCGGTGGTGAACCAACCGGCCAGAATCGCGATCAAGCCGGATGGCCCCATCCACAACGCCAGGTACAGGAACGGTCTTGAGGTGTACATTTTGCCGCCACGGCGCAGCCACAGGCTGAACAAACCGGTGAAGATCATCAGGAAGCCCAAGCCGACCATGACCCGGAACGACCAGAACACGATGGTCGAGTTGGGGCGGTCTTCAGGCGGGAAGTCCTTGAGCGCCGGCACCTGTTTGTCCAGCGAGTGGGTCAGGATCAGGCTGCCGAGGTACGGAATCTCGACGGCATATTTGGTTTTTTCGGCTTTCATGTCGGGCCAGCCGAACAGGATCAGCGGCGTCGGCTCATCGCCGATATTCTCCCAATGGCCCTCAATCGCGGCGATTTTCGCCGGCTGGTGCTTAAGGGTGTTCAGGCCATGGAAGTCACCGATCACCGCCTGGATAGGCGCGACGATCAGGGCCATCCACATCGCCATCGACAGCATGGTGCGAATCGCCGGGCTGTCTTTGCCGCGCAACAAGTGCCAGGCCGCCGACGAACCGACGAAGAACGCCGTCGCCACAAACGCCGCAGTGGCCATGTGCATCAAGCGGTAGGGGAACGACGGGTTGAAGATCACCGCCAGCCAGTCGGTAGGAATCACCCGGCCATCAATGATTTCAAAGCCCTGCGGGGTCTGCATCCAGCTATTGGAGGCGAGAATCCAGAAGGTCGAGATCAATGTGCCGACGGCCACCATGACTGTGGAAAAGAAGTGCAGCTTGCGCCCGACCTTGTTCCAGCCGAACAGCATGACCCCGAGGAACCCTGCCTCAAGGAAGAAGGCCGTCAGCACTTCGTACGTCAGCAACGGCCCGGTCACGGCACCGGCGAAGTCCGAGAAGCGGCTCCAGTTGGTGCCGAACTGGTAGGCCATGACCAGGCCTGAGACCACACCCATACCGAAGTTGACGGCAAAGATCTTCGACCAGAAATGGTAGAGGTCACGGTAGGTATCGTTATGGGTCTTGAGCCACAAACCTTCCAGCACCGCGAGGTAACTGGCCAGGCCGATGGTGATCGCCGGGAACAGGATGTGGAACGAGATGGTGAACGCAAATTGAATTCGGGCGAGATCTAGCGCCTCCAAACCGAACATAAGTCTTCCTCTGTCAGGTAATACCGGCTGCCGGCGAGAGCCTGCACCCACTGCCCCCACGGATATGGAGTGTGGCGAATTTCAATTCGTTTCTTTTATTAGCCATCACGCGGGGATTCTGGCCTTGCGGCCGCCAGACCAATCCCGCGGCCGGTTTTGATCTGGATCAAGCATTGTTCAAAGAGTAGTCCCATTTTGGCTGCAGGACGGCGTGGTCTTTTGCCGCGTGACAGCTTGCCTCAGCCTGGCGGGCATTAAACCCTTGCAACTATTTGTTACAGCTCGGTGCTAATCTCGCTACTCCTTCCGATTCAGATCTGACTGCCTGATGCCTAGTGAACCTGTGTTGCTGTTGCGTCACCACCGCCCTTTCATCGCGTTCTGGCTGGCACGTATTTTTACCGCCAGCGGCTTTCAGATGCTCACCGTGGCCATTGGCTGGAACCTCTACCAACTGACCGGCAACGTGCTGGACCTGGGTTTGGTGGGCCTGGTGGAATTCATACCGCGCGTGCTGTTCATGCTGCACACCGGCCACGTGGCTGATCGCTATGAGCGGCGCAGAGTCGCCGCGATCTGCCAGACCGTGCAGGCGCTGATTGCCTTGTCGCTGGCCATCGGCGGGCTGACCGGCAACGTGACCCGCGAGATGATCTTTATTCTCGCCTTCCTGCTCGGCGCCTCGCGCTCGTTTGAAATGCCCACCACCCAGGCGTTGCTGCCAAGTATCGTGCCCGCCGCGCTGTTTCCGCGCGCGGTGGCCGCTCGCAATCAGCGCAACAACTGGCGACGATCGTCGCGCCAGCGCTCGGCGGTTTGCTGTACGCGTTTGGCAGCGTGTGGGTGTATGGCCCGACCGTGGTGCTGTACTTGATCGCCTGCGTGCTGATGCTCAACCTGCCCGCGCGCCAGACCCCGCTGAACAAAGCCAAGGCCACGATGGATTCGTTGCTGGCCGGGATTCGCTTTATTCGCAGCCGCCAGGACATCCTCGGCGCGATTTCCCTCGACCTGTTTGCCGTATTGCTCGGCGGCGCCACCGCCTTGCTGCCGGTGTTCGCCAAGGATATTTTGCTGACCGGCCCGTGGGGGCTGGGCCTGCTGCGCTCGGCACCGGCGGTGGGCGCGTTGTTGATGTCGCTGTGGCTGGCGCGCTTCTCGGTCGACCGCAACGTCGGCCGGGTGATGTTTACCGCCGTGGGTGTGTTCGGCGTGGCGACCATCGCGTTTGGCCTGTCCACCTCGTTCTGGTTTTCGATGGCCGTGCTGGTGGTATTGGGCGCCGCAGACATGATCAGCATGGTGATCCGCGCCTCGTTTGTGCAACTGGAAACCCCGGATGAAATGCGCGGCCGGGTGAGTGCGGTCAACGGCCTGTTTATCGGCGCATCCAACCAATTGGGCGAATTCGAGTCTGGCATCACCGCCCACTGGTTCGGCACCGTGCCCGCCGTGGTCATGGGCGGCATCGGCACGCTGGTGGTGACCGGGGTGTGGATAAAACTCTTCCCGACGCTGGCCAACCGCGACCGCATGCACGTGCCGGTGGAAGAACCGATCAAGCCCGGCGCCTGAGCCAATCTGGCAACAAGCCCCCTCCCACAGTTGGACCAAGTGCATCTGTGGAATACGCTCAAACTGTGGGAGCGGGCTTGCTCGCGATGGCGATAGACCAGATAGCTTATGCGTCGACTGAAACTCCGCTATCGGGAGCAAGCCCCCTCCCACATGTTGCATCTCCAGGATTTGGAAGAAGTGCCCTACAACACCTTATCCAGGGTGATCGGAAAGTCGCGCACGCGCTTGCCGGTGGCGTGGTAAATCGCATTCGCCACCGCTGCCGCGACCCCGACGATGCCAATCTCACCCACACCTTTGGATCCCAGCGCATTGACGATTTCGTCGTGCTCTTCAACAAAAATCACGTCAATCTCGCCGATGTCGGCATTCACCGGGATGTGGTACTCCGCCAGGCTATGGTTCATGTAGCGGCCCAGTTGATGGTCAATCTGGGTCTCTTCATGCAACGCCATGCCGATCCCCCAGACCACGCCGCCGAGAATCTGGCTGCGCGCCATTTTCGGATTGACTACGCGCCCGGCCGCAATTGCGCTGACCACCCGGCTGACCTTGATGGTGCCGAGGTCTTCATCCACGCGCACTTCAACAAACACCGCCGAGTGCGTGGCCGTGGCGTAACCCTCACGTTTCTTGTCGGGCTCACTGTCGACCTGCACTTGCAGAGCGTCCTCACCGCCGTCTTTGACCAATTGCGCGAGTGACACACTGACGTCGCCGGTGTGCAGTTTGCCGTCTTCAAAACGTACCACTTCTGCCTCTTTGAATACCGGGTAAGTCTTTCGGGCAATGCTCAGCAATTTCGCGTTCAAGGCTTCGCACGCTTGCTGCACGGCCGTGCCGACCGACGACACGGTAAACGAGCCGCCCTGCAACGGCGCGGTTGGCAGTGACGAGTCGCCGAGCAAAAAGCTGATGTCGGCCATCGCCACGCCACTCGCCTGCGCCGCAATTTGCGTCATTACCGTGTAGGTGCCGGTGCCGATGTCGGTGGTGGCGCTGCTGACGGTCAGTTTGCCTTGCGCATCGATACGCGCCTTGGCGCTGGCCTTCATTTGCATGGCTTCCCACACGCCGCCGGCCATGCCCCAGCCGATCAACTGGTTGCCGTCACGCATGCTGCGCGGTTCCGGGTTGCGCTGGTCCCAGCCGAAACGCTCGGCACCTTCGCTGTAACACTCGCGCAAGGCTTTGCTTGACCAGGGTTTGTCTTCGGCCTGGTTGCGCTCGGCGTAGTTGATCAGGCGCAGTTGCACCGGGTCCATGCCCAAGGCGCAGGCCAACTCATCCATGGCGCATTCCAGGCCGATCACGCCCAACGCCGCGCCCGGTGCGCGCATGTCCAGCGGGGTGAACACATCCAGCGGCACCAACTTGTAGGTTAACTGCACATTGTCGCAGTGGTAGAGCATGCCGCTCCACTCCACCACGTGCTCGCTGAAGTCTTCGAAACGCGAGGTTTGGCCGATTGCGGTGTGCCCCAACGCCAGCAGGCGACCGTTGGCGGCGGCGCCCATCTGCAAACGCTGCAACGTGCGTGGGCGGTAGCCGAAGGTGAACATCTGTTGGCGGGTCAGGGTGACACGCACCGAACGCTTGAGCGCAAGCGATGCCATCACGGCCAACGGCAGTTGGTATTGCGGGCGCAGGCCCGAACCGAAAGCACCGCCGACGAACGCTGCAAAAATGCGTACCTGGCTTTTATCCAGCCCGAAGACTTTTTGCACATAGGCCTGGCAGTTCTGCGGGCCTTGGGTTTTGTCGTGGATATGCAGGGTGCCATCCGCTTGATACAGCACGGTGCTGGCGTGCGGTTCCATCGGGTTGTGGTGTTCGATGGGCGTGCTGTAGTGCGCATCCAGGCTGACGGCGGCAGCGGCCCATTCGGCCTGGAAGTTGCCGCGCGGCTCAGGCGGCGTTTGCGGCGATGGGTAAGCGTGCTCCTGCAGGGCCACCAAGTCAGTTTCAAAGGCTTCGCTTGCGTACTCGATCTCGACCAAGGAACCTGCGTGCCGCGCCAGTTCCAGGTTATCGGCGATGACCAGTGCCAGCGGCTGGCCGCTGTAGAGCACGCGGTCGTTATACAGCGGCCGAAACGGCGAGCCGTCGGCGGCATCGGCGTCGGCGAACGCGTCATCGTAGCTGGCAATGTTGGGCCGGTTGAGGTGATCGAGCACCATCACCACGCCCGGCAGCGCTAACGCCTTGGAGGCGTCGATGCGCAGCACGCGGCCTTTGGCGATGGTGCTGGAGACCACGCTGCCATGCAGCAAGTCTTTGTCTGGAAACTCACCGGCATAGCGCGCCTGGCCTGTGACCTTGAGCAGACCGTCAACGCGGTCCAGAGGTTTACCGATAGCGCTCATGAACGTTCTCCTGCGACGGCGGCGTCGCTGAGGGCGCGAATAATTGCGCGGCGCGCCAGCTTGACTTTGAAAGCGTTGTGTTCGAGCGGTTCGGCGTCTTGCAGCAGGGCGTCGGCGGCGGCGCTGAAGGTTTCGCGGCTGACGGTCTGCCCGATCAGCGCGGCTTCTACCGCACGGTCGCGCCACGGTTTATGCGCCACACCGCCAAGGGCCAGGCGGGCGTCGACGATAGTGTCACCGTCCAATTGCAGCGCGGCGGCAACCGAAACCAAGGCGAACGCATAAGAAGCACGGTCGCGAATTTTCAAGTAGTGGCTGTGACTGGCCAACTGGTCGGCGGGCAGTTCGATGGCGGTGATCAGCTCGTCGTCGGCCAATTGGTTGTCGCGCTGCGGAGCATCACCGGGCAGGCGATGGAAGTCCGCAAACTCGATAACGCGCGGGCCACCACGGCCCTCCACGTGCACCCGCGCTTGCAGCGCTGCCAGGGCGACGCACATGTCTGAAGGGTGCGTGGCCACGCACTGCACGCTGGCGCCAAGAATTGCATGGATGCGGTTCAAGCCGGTGCGCGCCGGGCAACCCGTGCCGGGTTCGCGCTTGTTGCAGGGCACGCTGGCGTCATAGAAGTAGTAGCAACGCGTGCGCTGCAACAAATTGCCGCCGGTGCTGGCCATATTGCGCAGTTGTGGCGAGGCGCCCGCCAGGATCGCTTGCGACAGCAACGGGTAACGCGCCTCGATCAGCGGGTGCCAGGCCAGGTCAGCATTGCTCACCAGGGCGCCGATCATCACGCCGCCTTCTGCGGTGGGCTCAACCCCTTGCAGCGGCAAGCCGGTGATGTCGATCAAGTGTTCGGGGCGGCTGATGTTCTCTTTCATCAGGTCCAGCAGGTTGGTGCCGCCCGCAATAAACCGTGACACCGCACTGCTCAAATGCACGGCCTCGTGCACATCGGCGGGCTTGCTGTACTGGAAAGGGTTCATCGCTGGCCTCCCTGCGTGCGGCAGGCGGGCAAGGCATCTTCGATGGCATCCCGGATGTTGCTGTAGGCACCGCAACGGCACAGGTTGCCGCTCATCAGTTCCTGAATTTGCGCGGTGTCGTGGGCACGGCCTTCATTGGCCAGGCCAACGGCGGAGCAAATTTGGCCGGGGGTGCAGTAGCCGCACTGGAAGGCGTCGTGTTTGATAAACGCTTGCTGCATCGGGTGCAACTGGTCGCCGTTGGCCAGGCCTTCAACGGTGGTCAACTCGGCGCCGTCGCACATCACGGCGAGGGTCAGGCAGGCGTTCACGCGTTTGCCGTCGCGCAACACGGTGCAGGCACCGCATTGGCCATGGTCGCAGCCTTTTTTGCTGCCGACCAAGTCCAGTTGCTCGCGTAACAGGTCGAGCAATGTGGTCCAGGGCAACACATCCAGTTGGCGTTCCTGGCCATTCAGGGTCAGGCGTATGGAGTGGCTGACGAACGGTTTGGCCGCCGCGCCATTAGGGGTTGCGCTCATAAACACCTCACGGGTTGGTGTACATCCGCGGCGTTCAGGGAAGTCGCCGTCTCAGGGGTACGACTTCCCGTGGGTTTAAGCGTTCAAGAGAATTGATCAGCGGATATTGAGCAGGGTTTTCAAGGTGTGTTGCGGGCCGTTGATCGAGGAGTTGCTGTATTGGAACCAGCCTTGGGCTTCGACATCCAGGTCAAACACATAGATGTAGCCCATCACCGTGCCTGCGCCATTGCATGCCTGGCTGATGGTGCCGACCTGGCATATCGGCGTGCGCTGCCCGTTCAACTCCGCGCCGTCGAAGCGGCCCATCGGGTTGTTGCCGAGCCCAACCTCCATCACCGAAACCCTGGTAGGCCCACGGTGTGTGCACATTTGGGTGCTGGTCGCCCGCTCGGGGATGGTTTCGGTGCAACGCGCCGATTCGACCTTGAACACGCGCACCTCGCTCAACGCCGGTGCAGTCGCGCCCCACGTCGGTGCCACCGGCCCCAGGCCGATCAGGGCGAACAGAGCTAGACTGCCAGCGCTGGCTTTTTTCATGCTGTGAACGACCCCTTGGTGAACGTCGCTGCAGTATGCCTCAAGGCCGTGTACCCACAAAACCAAGCCTATGCGCCATTGGCCTTCGGCTGCTGGTATGATGCGCCGCTTTTTCCGATCCTCTCTGAAACCACAGGCGCTTGGCGCAATTTGTGCTTTGACTTAGAGGTCAACAAATAACGACGCAAAATAGCGTCACAGGGAGCCGGCATGCTGGAAAAGCTGTTTCAATTAAAGGCACACAACACCAACGTGCGCACCGAGATACTGGCGGGCATCACGACCTTTTTGGCCATGGCCTACATTCTGTTCGTGAACCCGAGCATCCTCGGCGAAACCGGTATGGACAAGGGCGCGGTGTTTGTCGCGACCTGCCTGGCCGCCGCCATCGGTTCGACCGTGATGGGCCTGATCGCCAACTACCCGATCGCGCTGGCGCCGGGCATGGGCCTCAACGCCTTCTTCACCTACACCGTGGTGTTGCACATGGGCCACACGTGGCAAGTGGCGCTGGGCGCGGTGTTTATTTCGGCGGTGCTGTTCTTCCTGCTGTCGATCTTCCGCATCCGTGAGTGGATCATCAACAGCATCCCCCTGCCCCTGCGCTCGGCGATTGCCGCCGGTATCGGCCTGTTCCTGGCGCTGATCGCCCTGCACAACGCCGGTATCGTGGTCAGCAACCCGGCCACCATGGTGGGCATGGGCGACCTGAAACAACCCGCACCGATTCTCGCCACCCTGGGCTTCGTGCTGATCGTGGCGCTGGAAGCCCTGGCCGTGCGCGGCGCAGTGCTGATCGGTATTCTGGCAGTGACCATCGTGTCCATCGCCCTGGGGTTCACCCCGTTCGGCGGCGTGACTTCGATGCCACCTTCGCTGGCGCCGACCTTCCTGCAGCTGGACATCAAAGGCGCACTGGACATCGGCCTGGTCAGCGTGATTTTTGCCTTCCTGTTCGTTGACCTGTTCGACAACTCCGGCACCCTGATCGGCGTCGCCAAGCGTGCCGGCCTGATGGGCAAAGACGGCCACATGCCGAAAATGGGCCGCGCGCTGATCGCCGACAGCACCGCCGCCATGGCCGGTTCGCTGCTGGGTACGTCGACCACCACCAGTTACATCGAATCCGCTGCGGGCGTGAGCGCCGGTGGCCGTACCGGTTTAACCGCCATCGTGGTCGCGATTCTGTTTTTGCTGGCGCTGTTCTTCTCGCCCTTGGCTGCCAGCGTTCCGCCTTTCGCTACCGCGCCAGCGCTGCTGTTTGTGGCCGTGCTGATGACCCAGGGCCTCGCGGAAATCGACTGGGATGACATTACTGTGGCAGCGCCGGTGGTGATCACTGCCCTGGCGATGCCCTTCACTTACTCCATCGCCAACGGCATCGCCTTCGGTTTCATCGCCTGGACCGCCATCAAGCTGCTTTCGGGCCGCTACCGTGAGCTGAACCCGGCACTGGTGATCCTGTCGATTCTGTTTGTGATCAAGCTGGGCTGGTTCAACGCATGACTTTTGACGCCGCACGCTACACCGCTCAACTGCAAGACAAGGTCACGCGCTTGCGTGACCTGCTGGCACCGTTCGACGCGCCAGAGCCAGAGGTTTTCGATTCGCCGCTGCAGAACTTCCGCCTGCGCGCGGAGTTTCGCCTGTGGCGCGAAGGCGGTGAGCGCCACTACGCGATGTTTTCCCAGGACGACAAGCGCACGCCCATCCTGATCGAAGAATTCCCCATCGCCAGCGCGCGCATCAACCAGTTGATGCCGCAACTCAAGGCCGCCTGGCAAGCCAGCGCCGCCCTGAGCCACAAGCTGTTCCAAGTGGAGTTCCTGACCACCCTGGCCGGCGACGCGATGATCACCCTGTGTTATCACCGCCCGCTGGACGAGCATTGGCACACCGCTGCGAACGCCCTGGCCGCGCAGTTGAACGTGAGCATCATCGGCCGTTCCAAGGGCAAACGCGATGTAATCGGCCATGATTACGTGGTGGAAAAACTCGAGGTCGGCGGCCGCACGTTCAGCTATCGCCAACCCGAAGGCGCGTTTACCCAGCCCAACGGCACGGTGAACCAGAAGATGCTCAACTGGGCGTACGCAGCCTTGGGCGATCGCACGGATGATTTGCTTGAGCTGTACTGCGGCAACGGCAACTTCACCCTGCCGTTGGCCACGCGCGTGCGCAAAGTGCTCGCCACCGAAATCAGCAAGACGTCGGTGAATGCGGCCTTGAGTAACCTGGATGAAAACGCGGTGGGTAACGTCACCCTGGTGCGCCTCTCCGCCGAGGAACTCACCGAAGCGCTCAACGAAGTACGCCCGTTCCGTCGCCTGCACGGCATCGACCTGAAAAGCTACGAATTCGGCAGCGTGTTCGTCGACCCGCCACGTGCCGGCATGGACCCGGACACCTGCGAGCTGACCCGGCGCTTCGACACTATCCTGTACATCTCCTGCAACCCGGAAACGCTGGCGGCGAACATTGCGCAACTGCATGACACGCACCGCATTACCCAATGCGCGATGTTTGACCAGTTCCCGTGGACGCACCACATGGAATCGGGCGTGCTGTTAACCCGCCGATAAGCGTTCTTACGTTTCCTTGCGTGGCCGCCCGCCCTTCTTGCCATTGGCGCGGGCGGCGGCGGTTTTGGCCGCGCTGCTTTTACGCCCATTGCGCGATGCGACCAGGCTTGCGGCCAATTCCATCAAGGGCTGGCTTGTGGCGATCAGCCCGGTAATCGAAACATCCAGATCGCGCGCTTCACAGCACAGCGCCTTGCCGCCAAAACCCACCTCCAACTGCTGAAAATCCTCCTGGGAAAAGCCTTCGAACTCCGGTAGCCCCGCCACCGGCAGCATGATGCGGCTGCCGTCGCTGAAGCCAATGGAGATGCAGTTGTCCTCATGACGCACATTGCTGGCGTTGGCGTACAAACGCTTCAATTTGCGCCCACGGTCGATTGCCTTGTCGACGTCGGCCTCGGTGAGCGGTACATCGGGTAAAACGTTGGCCTTTACGATCTGTTTCATAAGTCGATCTCCACAGAACCCGGCGCCCTGACCAGATTCAAAATTGTTTTCTGCCCCACCACATCGTGGCGGGCCCGCGCGATCACATAAACACCGCGCTGAATGATCAGCCCAGGCAAAACTTCTGCGTTTTCCCAATCCCAGGAATGATTCTCCAGGCAAACCGTTTGCAGCTTCTCCCACCAGATCCTGCGGGCACGCGCCAAGTAGTGCGGCTGCAGCAGCGCCTTGCGTACGCCCTCGAGCACCGCTGTCGGCGGTCGCCTGCGTTCAGGGTCTACGTCCCACAACTGCACTCGCCCATCCAGAAAACTGAAACCAAAGCGCGCATCCCATTCCTTGCCCCTGACATGTACGTGGGGCGGGCAATGCTCATCCCTGAGAAATACCGAAATCACACATCCTTTGTAAGCACCTACTTTCATATTAACCCATCCGTTAGGTTATTTTCGGTCAGGTAACAATTTTCATGTATCACCCGACAACCGGCGCCTTTATCCGAGCACTGGTTCACAGGGTAGTCACGCAGGGCGCGACGGAGAATCTGGTCTTGTAACCACTCATGCCGACGCTGCGAGAAACGCCTGTGATTGATTAAACGTTCGATAATCGAACACATGCAGCATCAATCTTGAGCGACTGATTGACCCAATTAACCATCTGGTACATTTTATTTGCACAACGAACAATAAGTCTGGAGACACCCTGATGCAGCCCATCGTGCTGGTGCTTAACGGCCCCAACCTCAACCTGCTCGGCACTCGCGAGCCCGCCACCTACGGCCATGAAACCCTGGCCGATGTCGCCGCGCTGTGTGGCCGCAGCGCGGAAAAACTCGGACTCAAAATAGAATTTCGCCAGACCAACCACGAAGGCGAGTTACTCGACTGGATACACGGCGCGCGCGCGCGTTGCGCCGGCATCGTGATCAACCCGGCGGCCTGGACGCACACGTCGGTGGCGATTCGTGATGCGTTGGTGGCCAGTGAAGTGCCGGTGATTGAAGTGCACCTTTCCAACGTGCACGCACGTGAGGCGTTTCGGCATCACTCGTTTGTGTCGCCCATCGCCAAGGCGGTACTCGCAGGCTTTGGCAGCCATGGCTACCATTTGGCGCTGGAACACTTCAGCCACACGTTGAAAGGATCAGGCCAATGAAGCCGCGCATTCTCGCCGGGCTGATCGGCGCGGGTATCCAAGCCTCCCGCACACCCGCCCTGCATGAGCAGGAAGGCGATGCGCAAGGGCTGCGCTACCTGTATCGCCTGATCGATCTGGAACCGCTGCAACTGAACATCACTGCCCTGCCCGACCTGCTGGACGCCGCCGAGCTGATGCAGTTCACCGGGCTGAACATTACCTACCCGTGCAAACAGGCGATTCTGCCGTTACTCGATGAATTGTCCGACGAGGCGCGTGGCATTGGCGCGGTGAATACGGTGGTGTTCAAACACGGCAAACGTATCGGCCACAACACCGACTGCCTGGGATTCGCTGAAGGCTTTCGGCGCAACTTGAGTGATGTCGCACGTCAACGCGTGGTCCAGATGGGCGCCGGCGGTGCGGGCGCGGCGGTGGCCCATGCGCTGCTGGCCGAGGGTGTGCAGCACTTGAGCATCTTCGACGTGGACGTGGCCCGCGCCCGCGACCTTGTGGATAACCTTGCGCAACGCTTCGGCAGCGGTCGCGCCCAAGTCGGCAGCCAGTTGGAGAACGCCATGGCCGAGGCGGATGGCCTGGTGAACACCACGCCGATGGGCATGGCAAAATTGCCCGGCACGCCGGTGCCAGCGGCCTTGTTGCGGGCTGAATTATGGGTCGCGGAGATCGTCTACTTCCCGCTGGAAACCGAGCTGCTGCGCGATGCCCGCGCGTTGGGTTGCCGCACACTGGACGGCGGCAACATGGCGGTGTTTCAAGCGGTGAAGGCGTTCGAGTTGTTCAGTGGCGAGGCGCCCGATGCGCAGCGCATGCTGGCGCACTTCCAGAGCATGACTGCCTGAGTGGAGGGGGCGTGCGCCCTCACACATTGAATGCATTCAGGCCTGCAGGTAACGCATCACCGACTCGCAAATCATCTCTCGATGCCGCTGTTTAATCGCCTCGTCCGACAGCTCGATCTGAAAGATCTCACTGAACGTATGGCGGTTGGACACCCGGTAAAAGCTGAACGAGTTGATCAGCAGGTGCACGTCCAACGGCTCCAGCCCTTCACGAAACAGCCCCATCTCGGCGCCGCGGCGCAGGGTAACGCCCAACGATTCAAGGATGTTGCTGTTCATCGCCTTGATCGAATCCGAACGCTTCACGTATTCGGCATTGTGGATATTTTCGATGCTCACGATGCGCACGAAATCCACGTTCTGGTCGTGGTGATCAAAGGTGAATTCGACCAGGCGGCGGATCGCTTCGCGCGGTTCAAGCTCGGTGAGGTTCATGCGGGTTTCGGTGTTGCGAATGTCGCCGTAGAGTTTCTCCAGCACCTCGACGTACAACTGCTCCTTGCTGCCGAAGTAGTAATAGATCATGCGTTTGGAGGTGTGGATGCGCTCGGCGATTGCATCCACGCGAGCGCCGGACAGGCCCTGCTGAACAAACTCGACGATGGCTTCCTGAAGGATGTTTTCGCGGGTCTTTCCGGGGTTGTTCTTACGACCCTTACGCGGTGCGTCTGACACCGCGGGGAGTTCGGGACTCGAAGTCATGGGGCGCTCACAGCCTGTGTTATGCAGGCGGTGATTATGCGGCGCGGCGCTCGCCGAAGGAAGCACCCGCCCCGCCGTTATAGCCGCGCCTGGCGCACCGCGCCGCTGCGCGATTTGGCCATCGCCGCCAAGCGCACCGCCACGTTGGCCGCGCCGTAGCCGGCATAGCCGTTCTTGCGCTGGATGATCTCGAAGAAAAACCGCCCCTCGAACGGCTCGGTGTAGACGTGAAACAACTCACCGCCCTGAGCGTCACGGTCGTACAACACGTTGTAATACGCCAGTTCGCTGAGGAACTCGTCGTCGAAATCAAACCGCGCCGCCAGGTCGTCGTAGTAGTTGAGTGGAATATCCAGCAATGGTACGCCGGCCTCTTTGGCCCGGCTGACTTCGGCGAAAATATCCGCGCAGTCGAACGCAATGTGATGCACGCCCGAGCCGCGATAGCTCGACAGCGCGTGGGAAATTGCCGTGTTGCGGTTTTCGGAAATATTCAACGGCAGCCGAATCGAGCTGCAGCGGCTACGCAGCGCGCGGCTTTTCACCAAACCGTAAGGGTCGGGCAGCACCACTTCGTCATCGGCTTCAAAATCCAGCAGGCTTTTATAAAACAGCACCCAACTGTCGAGGCTGTCGGCCGGCAGGGCCATCGCCATATGGTCGATGCGCAACAGGCCGCCGCTCGAAGCCGTTGCGGTTTGCAGCTTGAAGTCGGTGTCGTACAGCCCGCCTTCGCTCTGATCCACCAAGTAAATCAGGCTGCCATCCGGCGCGCGCACCGCCGCCAGTTCAAGTTCATTAGGCCCGACCAAACCGCGATAAGGCTGGCCGTTAAAGGCCACCGCCCGCTCCAGCGCCTTGGCACTGTCTTTGACCCGAATCGCCGTGGCGCACAACGACGGCCCATGCGCTTCAAAAAAGTTATGCGCGAAAGAATAGGGTTCGCTATTGAGGATCAAATTGATGTCGCCCTGGCGCAACAAGCTCACGCTTTTGGAGCGGTGCTGCCCGGCCTTGACGAACCCCATGCGCTCCAGCCATTGGGTGAGCTTGGCGCCGAGGTTTTCGTCCACGGCAAATTCGAGGAATTCAATGCCGTCATATTCGCTGGCGGCCGGGGTATCAAACAGTATCTCGACCGGCGCGGCAGGTTGTTCCTGCGCCAGGCGTTGGCGGGTTTTCTCTTCCAGGTACAGCAACGAGCGCAAGCCATCCGCCGCATTCGCCCGCGTCGGCGCGGCACGGAAACCGTCGTTGAAAATTTCCAGCGACAACGGCCCGGTGTAACCACTCTTGATGATCGGCGCCAGAAAGCCCGCCAAGTCAAATTCGCCCTGGCCCGGGAAGCAGCGGAAATGCCGGCTCCACTCCAGCACATCCATGGCCAGGATCGGCGCGTCGGCCATTTGCACAAAGAAGATTTTGTCGCCAGGGATGTC
This sequence comes from Pseudomonas kitaguniensis, assembly GCF_009296165.1. Classification (GTDB taxonomy): domain Bacteria; phylum Pseudomonadota; class Gammaproteobacteria; order Pseudomonadales; family Pseudomonadaceae; genus Aquipseudomonas; species Aquipseudomonas kitaguniensis. The sequence continues at coordinate 34,994 of NZ_VUAZ01000073.1, forward strand.
GGCGATGGCGCTCGGGTCGCCTTTCAACGACAGCGTGTGAAAACTGTCGAGCAGCACACCGAGGCTTGGGTGATCGATCTGACGCACCAGGTTCCACACCTGCTGCCAGGTGTTCACATGCTTGCCCCAGGCCAGTGCTTCATAACCAATGCGCAGGCCACGGCGGCCGGCGTGCTCGGCCAACAGGCCAAGGTCGTCGAGCAAAATGCGCTCGTCGCCCACGCAATCAGCCGACGCGTTGCTGCACACCAGCACCAGGTCGGTGCCCAGCTCTTGCATCAAATCGAATTTACGCTCGGCACGCTCCAGGTTGCGCGCCAAGCGGTCACGGCGGCAGCCTTCAAAGTCGCGAAACGGTTGGAACAAGGTGATAGCAATGCCGAGGTCGGCACACATTTGCCTGACTTCGCGCGGGCTGCCGTCGTAATACAGCAGGTCATTTTCAAAAATTTCCACGCCATCAAACCCGGCAGCCGCGATGGCTTCGAGTTTTTCCGGCAAGGTTCCACTCAAGGAAACGGTGGCAATGGAGCGTTGCATGGGGCGACTCCCGGCATTTGAGGCTCGTCTTATTTACGGCAAATTATTCGCCGCTAAACTGTACACAGCAATTGAAATGTACGAACCGGTTAGTTTTTTGGGCGATTATCGAACAAAATGGCAATCGGCGAATTGACGATTTTTTAGTCACTGCGCACCATCGACGACGCAACCCTCATAGAAAAAAGACCCAGAACACACCATAAAAATTTCAAAAAACGGGTACGACCTCATGCCTCTGCAAAATTCCGCCCTGGCCGCGCGCCCAGGCAACCCGCACGCCGGCATCGGCGACAAGATTCGCGGCGCCCTGGCCGTGGGTAAAACGCGCTGGGGCATGCTGGCCCTGGTGTTCTTCGCCACCACCCTGAACTACATCGACCGTGCCGCTCTGGGCGTAATGCAACCGATTTTGGCCAAGGAGATGAGCTGGACGGCGATGGACTACGCCAACATCAACTTTTGGTTTCAGGTCGGCTACGCCATCGGCTTCGTGCTGCAGGGCCGCCTGATCGACCGCGTCGGCGTAAAACGCGTGTTCTTCTGCGCCGTGCTGCTGTGGAGCCTGGCCACGGCGCCCACGGCCTGGCCACCTCTGCCGTAGGTTTTATGATGTGCCGGTTTATCCTCGGGCTGACCGAAGCCGCGAACTACCCGGCGTGCGTCAAGACCACGCGGCTGTGGTTCCCGGCCGGTGAACGCGCGGTGGCCACCGGTATTTTCAACGCCGGCACGAATGTCGGCGCGATGATGACGCCGATGCTGTTGCCGTTGATTCTTCACGTGTGGGGCTGGCAGGCGGCGTTCCTGTGCATGTCGGCACTCGGCGGTATCTGGCTGCTGTTCTGGGGCTTGAAGTACTACAACCCCGAAGACCATCCGAGCGTTAAACAGTCGGAGCTTGCCTACGTGCAACAGGAAGTCGAGCCGCCGCAACCGAGCGTGCCCTTCAGCCGTATCCTGCGCATGCGCGGCACCTGGGCCTTTGCCATCGCCTACTCGCTGACCGCCCCGGTGTTCTGGTTTTACCTGTATTGGCTGCCGCCGTTTTTGAACCAGCAATACAACCTGGGCATCAACGTGACCCAAATGGGCATCCCGCTGATCATCATTTACCTGACCGCCGACTTCGGCAGCGTGGGCGGCGGCATTCTGTCGTCGTTCCTGATTGGCCGCGGGATGAACTCGATCAAGGCACGGCTGCTGTCGATGCTGCTGTTTGCCTGCTGCATCGTCGGCGTGATAATGGCCGCAGGCTCCAGCCAACTGTGGGTTGCGGTGTTCGCGATTTCGCTGGCCATCGGCGCGCATCAGGCCTGGACCGCCAACATCTGGAGCCTGGTGATGGACTACACGCCCAAGCACATGATGAGCACGGTGTTTGGTTTCGGCGGCATGTGCGCAGCCATCGGCGGCATGTTCATGACCCAAATCGTCGGCCATATCCTCACCGTCACCCACAATAACTACACCGTGCTGTTCACGCTGATACCGGCGATGTACTTCATTGCGCTGACGTGGATGTACTTCATGGCGCCGCGCAAGATTCCCAGCGTAGACGTGTGATTCAGCGCCGCCGCTGCTGCCAGGCAGCGGCTAACCCGCTCAGGCAGATAACCCCGATGCCGACCACCGTGGTCATGTCGGGGGTATGGCTGAACACCAGCCAGCCCAACAACCCGGCAAACACGATCTGGCAATAGCCAAACGGCGCCAGCAAGGCCGGTGCCGCGAAGCGAAACGCCTGCGTCAGCATCAAGTGCGCGGTCATCCCGCAGGTGCCCAGCGCCAGCATCAACACGCCATGCCACAGCTTCGGGATTTGCCAGAAGAACGGCACCATCGCGCTCATCACCACGGTATTGCACAGGCCGGCGAAAAAGTTGCTGGTGGTGGGGGTGTCGTATTTGCTCAGGATGCGCGTGAGCAGTTGGTAAAAGCAGAAGAACATCGCCGAACACAGCGGCAGCAACACCGCAGGCGTGAACAGCTCGCCGCCGGGGTGGATGATCACCAGCACGCCGATAAACCCGCAGATCACCGCCAGCCATTGGCCACGCGTGACATGCTCGCCGAGCAAAGGCACCGACAACGCGGTCACCAGAATCGGCGCCAGGAAGTTCACTGCCGTAGCTTCAGCCAACGGGATGTAATGCAGCGCGGTGGTAAAAAACAGGCTGGTGGCCAGCAGGCACAACGCTCGCACCAACTGCATGCCCGGCCGCTTGCTGCGCAGCACACGCAGGCCCGATTGCGGCAGGAAGATGCCCGCCATCAACACCGTGTGCACCAGGTAGCGCGCCCACACCACCATCACAATCGGGTAAAACCCCGCCAGGTACTTGGACAAGGCGTCGTGGCTGGAAAACAGAAACGTCGCCACCACAATCAGCAAAATACCTTTAAAGGGGTGGTTGACGCCGGAGAGCGGTGTACTGACAGTCATTGGGTTCTCTTGCATGGCGCGCTGAACGCTGGGGCACTCAACCCGTTACTCTAGCAGCCGGGCCTGCGTCTGCCCCAAGAGCATGACCAAACACCGTGCGAACAGCGCACTAAATCACCGGATTCGAGTCCAACGCTGCAGGTTTGCTCGCGCGTTGCGTACTTTTTAACCAAGGCCCTGCCGCTATGAAAAAAACACTGTTTATTCTTTCTGCCGTCGCCCTGCTCGCCGCGTGTAATCAGGAGACGAAAGAAGCCCCCAAACCCGCCCCCGCGTCGGTGCAGGCGACCCTGGTGCCGCACACCCCACCGACGGATAAATGGGTGGGCAAGTGGGTGGGCGTCGAAGGCCTGTACCTGACCATCGCCAAAGACGACAGCATTGGCCGTGGCCACTACCTCCTGACCATGCAATACGGGGTCGACGCCGATGATTCGGGCACCTTCAAAGGTGAAGCCAACGAAGATGGCATCACCTTTACCCGCCCGGACGGCCCGCAACAACTGAGCGCCGGCGACGGTGAAGCGACGGGGTTGAAATGGCTGGCGGATAAAAAGGACTGCCTGATTGTCGATACCGGCGAGGGCTACTGCCGCGACTGAGCAAGCTTTGCTGACACAGCATTAAACGGGCGCCATGCCTGCGCACCCACCACACTGTTCCCAAGGTTTATCGAGAGGATTGCTTCATGCTATGGAAAAAAGGCCGACGCAGCGACAACGTGGTAGATGCCCGCGATGACAGCGGCAGTGGTGGTGGCGGCATGCGTTTTGGCGGCGGCAAGGGCCTGAGCCTCACGGCGATTGTGCTGATAGTGGGCATCGGCTGGCTGACCGGCCAGGACCCGATGCAGATCCTCGGCCAGTTGACCGGCCAGATGGAACAGGCGCCCACCGCCAGCACTCAATCGCGCCAGGCCCCGCCGGCCAACGATGAGCAGGCCGACTTTGTGCGCGCCGTACTCGGTGATACCGAAGACACGTGGGGCCAAGTGTTCAAGGAAAACGGCCTGACCTACCAGAACCCCAAACTGATTCTGTTCCGTGGCCGGGTCAATTCCGCCTGCGGTGGCGCGACCTCGGCCAGCGGCCCGTTTTATTGCCCGGCCGACCAACAGGTGTACCTGGACCTGGATTTCTTCCGGGAAATGTCGCAACGCTTCCAGGCCGCCGGCGATTTCGCGCAGGCCTACGTGATCGCTCACGAAGTCGGGCATCACGTGCAAACGTTGCTCGGCATATCGTCGAAGATCCAGGCCGCGCGCCAACAAGGCCGGCCGATGCAGGGCGACGGCGGCCTGTTGGTACGCCAGGAGCTGCAAGCGGACTGTTTTGCCGGCGTGTGGGCCAACCGTGCGCAAAAGCGCCTTAACTGGCTGGAGCCCGGCGACATTGAAGAAGCATTGAACGCGGCCAACGCCATCGGCGATGATCGTTTGCAGCAACAGAGTCAAGGGCGCGTGGTGCCGGACTCGTTTACCCACGGCACCTCGGCGCAGCGGGTTCGCTGGTTCAAAACCGGCTTCGCCCAAGGCCAGATCACTCAATGCGATACCTTCGCCGCCAAGAGCCTCTAGATGAAAAAACGATTGGGTTTGCTGTTGGGCGTGTTGATCACCTGCGCGCCTTTCACTTGGGCAGCCGAGAAAGAACACGGCGTCAAAGACGTCAGCCCTGATCGTTTGCACCTGGAGGCTGGCGACCTCAGCGTGGGCCTGAGCCAGGACTGGCGCCAGCCGCTGCCCAACGTTACCCGTGCGCTGATCATCGTGCACGGTCGCCAGCGCAACGCGCAGACCTACTTGCACAGCGGTGAATCTGCCGCCGAGCATGCCGGGCTTGGCGCCACGACACTGGTGATCGCGCCGCAGTTTCTGAACGCCTCAGACGTGAAGCGCAACCACTTGGGCGACCAGGTGCTGCGCTGGAAGGGCAATGACTGGATGGCCGGCGAGCCGTCGACCGGCCCAGGCCAGGTCAGCTCCTATGGCGCGCTCGACCGCATCATCAAACACTTGGGCAACCGCACGCTGTTCCCGGCACTGAAAGAAATCGTGGTAGCCGGCCACTCCGGCGGCGGCCAAGTGGTGCAGCGTTTCGCCCTCACCGGCCACGACCACCCACTGTTGAAAACCGAAGGCATCAGCCTGCGTTACGTGGTGGCAAACCCATCGACCTACGCCTACTTCAGCGCGCAGCGCCCGGTGAAGTTCGACGCCGCCAGTTGCCCTGGCTTCAACGACTGGAAGTACGGCATGCAACACCTGCCGGCCTACGCCGACGGCCAGAGCGCAACGCGGCTTGAGCAAACCTACGTGTCGCGCAACGTCACCTACCTGCTCGGCCAGCAAGACACCGACCCGAATCACCCGGCGCTGGATAAGAGCTGCGAAGCCGAGACCCAGGGCGCGTATCGGCTGATTCGCGGGCACAATTATTTTGACTACCTGAAAGCGCGTCATCCGCAGCTGAGCCACACGCTGGTGGAAGTGCCGGGGGTTGGGCATAACGGCGACGGGATATTCACTTCGCCTGAAGGTAAAAAGGTGTTGTTCGGGAAATAACTGAAAAAACCGTATCAAACTGTGGGAATCAAACTGTGGGAGGGGGCTTGCTCCCGATGGCGGTGGGTCAGCTACACATGTTCTGACTGACCCACCGCCATCGGGAGCAAGCCCCCTCCCACAGTTGATCTCCAGTGTCTAAGGCTAAAGCCAGAGCTTGCGCTGGATCATCCGGTGCAAGGCCGCACAGTCTTCAGCATGCCAATCTGCAAGCTCCGGCCACGGGTTTTCCGGCAGATTCACCAGCACCGTCTTTGCCCCCGCCGCGCGCCCGCAATCCAGGTCAAAGCGGTAATCCCCGACCATCACCATGTGCGTGGGCGAAACCTCCCAAGCCGCCGCCAGTTTCAGCAAACCACCGGGGTCAGGCTTGGGCGGCGCGTCCTCACGCCCCAGCACGTCGTCAACCGCAAAGCAGTCCGCCAAACCAATCGCCTCCAGCGTGACGTGCGCCAACTCGCGCGCATTGCGCGTCAAAATGCCCAAGCGATAGCCACGCCCGGCCAGTTCGCGCACCAGCGCCACCGCACCTTCAGCCGCCACCGAACCCAGCGCCAACTCGCGCTCATGCTCAAGCAGCCAGGCATGTTTGGCCGCCGCGACATCCGCCGGTAGTGCCGCCAAATGCGTGAGAATGTCGTCTTCCGGCGGGATGTCGAGGGCCACGCGAATCGCGGCAAAGTCATGCACCGCCACCGTGAGCGTGCCGTCCATGTCGAACACCCAGTGCTTAACGTGCGACAGGCTCATGACCAATCCTTGCGATGGCGGATCAAGCCTTCCTGCGTCACCGACGCCACCAACTGCCCGGCGCGGTTGTACACGCTGCCGCGTGAGAAACCGCGCGAATTACCCGCCCATGGGCTGTCCATCGCGTAGAGCAACCAGTCATCGGCGCGCAAGTCGGCGTGAAACCACAGCGCGTGGTCGAGGCTGGCGACTTGCATGTCTTTTTGCCACACGGTTTTGCCATGCGGCAGCAACGAGGTGGTCAGCAGGCCGAAGTCCGAGGCATAGGCCAGCAGGTATTTATGCAGCGCGGGCGAGTCGGCCAGCGCGCCGTCTGCCCGAAACCACACGTATTTGACCGGGTCGGACGGCTGCGGGTTGAACGGGTCTTTTTCGGTGACCGGGCGCACTTCGATCGGCTTGGGGCACAGCAACTTGTCGCGCATGTGCTCGGGGATCAGGTGCGCGCGCTGTTTGGTCAGCTCAAGTTCCGACGGCAGGTTTTCCGGGCCGACCACCACCGGCATGGTGGTCTGGTGCTCAAAACCTTCTTCGTCATATTGAAACGACGCGCTGCAGGTAAAAATCGGGTTGCCCTTCTGAATCGCCGTGACCCGGCGCGTGCTGAAACTGCCGCCATCGCGCACCCGGTCCACCGAATACACCACCGGCAACGCGGCATCGCCCGGGCGCAAAAAATAGCCGTGCAAGGAATGCACGTGCCGCGCTTCATCGACGGTTTGGCTGGCGGCCGACAACGACTGGCCCAGCACCTGGCCACCGAACAGTTGGCGAAAACCCAGGTCTTGGCTGCGGCCACGAAAGAGGTTTTCCTCGATCGGCTCCAGGGTCAGCAAGTCCACTAGGTCTTCCAATACTTGGCTCATTGAGCAACTCCTACAACAATCGATAAGGCATTCCGGGCTGCTTATCCATGCAGCGTGTCCAACCATTGGGCGCGGGTGATGCGGTACAAAACATGGTGGCGCAGCGGGTTATCGGCTGCGACTTTGGGGTGTTCAAAGTCTGCCTGGGGAGCGTAATGCATACCGATGGCTTGCATGACTTTTTGTGATGGCAAATTGGTTTCGGTGGTGAAGGCGAGGATTTCATCCAGCTGCAACCGGTCAAACCCACAGCGCAGCGCGGTCCAGGCCGCTTCACTGGCGTAACCCAAGCCCCAATGCTCGCGGGCCAAGCGCCAGCCAATCTCTACCGCCGGCACAAAGTCGGCTTCAAAGCTGACATTCTGCAACCCGGTCAGGCCGATAAACTCGCCGGTGTCCTTGCGCTGCAAGGCCCAAAAACCAAAGCCATACTCGGCGAAGTGGCCGCGAATCCGGCCAATCAACGCGGCGCTTTCCAAGTGGCCCAACGTGGCCGGGAAATAGCGCATCACCTGCGAGTCGGCGCACATACGCGCAAATTCCGGCAGGTCGCTGTCGCGCCATTGGCGCAGCACCAGGCGTGCGCTTTCCAATTCCAGTATCGGCTCCATGGGTCCCCTCCCTTGCGATGTGCGTGAGTGTACAGCGCTGGTAAGATCCTTCGCAGGTTCCCGTCAGAAAATCCCATGCCTTTGCCATTGATCTACCACGATGACTACAGCCCCGAGTTCCCGGCGGAACACCGCTTTCCCATGGACAAGTTTCGCCTGTTGCGCGACCACTTGGTGGACAGCGGCCTGACGCACGACAGCCAATTGCTGCGCCCGGCGCTGTGCCCGCCAGAGATTCTGGCCCTCGCGCATGACCCTGGGTATATCGAACGCTACATGAGCGGCCAGTTGAGCCGCGAAGACCAACGGCGCCTCGGCCTGCCCTGGAGCGAAGCGTTGGCGCGGCGCACCGTGCGCGCGGTCGGCGGCTCGATACTGGCGGCGGAACAAGCGCTGCAGCACGGCTTGGCCTGCCACTTGGCGGGCGGCACGCACCACGCGCATTACGATTACCCGGCAGGCTTTTGCATCTTTAATGACTTGGCGGTGATCAGCCAGTACCTGCTGGCCAGCGGCCGGGTCAACCGCGTGCTGATCTTCGACTGCGACGTGCACCAGGGCGATGGCACCGCGCGCATCCTCCACGACACGCCGGATGCAATCACCGTGTCGCTGCACTGCGAAAAGAACTTCCCCGCGCGCAAGGCGCAAAGTGATTGGGACATCCCGCTGCCCATGGGCATGGGCGATGCCGATTACCTCAAGGTGGTGGACGACGCGCTCAACTACCTGTTGCCGCTCTACCAGCCCGACCTGGTGCTGTACGACGCCGGTGTAGACGTGCACAAGGATGACGCCCTCGGTTACCTCAAGCTGACAGACGCCGGCGTGGCCGCGCGTGATGAAAGCGTGATGCGCCATTGCCTGGGGCGCGACATCCCGGTGATGGGCGTGATCGGTGGCGGCTACAGCAAAGACCGCCCTGCCCTGGCCCGTCGCCACGGCATCCTGCACCACAGCGCGCAGCGGGTGTGGGCGTCATCAGGTTGTCATTGAACTGTGAAGCTTACCCACAATGCCTGTGGAACGGCCTGTGGATAACTTGAGCGTAAGGCGCTGAGAGCAAACAGCCGTATGGCCTGTAGGAAAGTGTACATTTTTTGATCAGGCAGCCAGGCTGTCCTCGGGTAGAATGCTCGGCCTATTCAGCGAACGTAGCCCTGCCCATGCCTCAAACCGCCTCCACACACGTTGCCATCATCGGCGGCGGCCCTGCCGGGCTGATGGCCGCTGAAGTCTTGAGCCAAGCGGGCGTGCGGGTCGACCTGTATGACGGCATGCCGTCGGTGGGGCGCAAGTTCCTGCTGGCGGGTGTGGGCGGTATGAACATCACCCACTCCGAGGCTTACCCGGCGTTTGTGTCGCGCTATGCCGAACGCGCGCCGCACGTGGCGCCATTGTTGCGCGAATTTGGTGCCGAAGCCTTGTGCGAATGGATTCACGCGCTGGGCATTCAAACTTTTGTCGGCACCTCGGGCCGAGTCTTCCCTACCGACATGAAAGCCGCCCCGCTACTGCGCGCGTGGCTCAAGCGCCTGCGCGACCACGGCGTGGTTATCCACACCCGGCATCGCTGGCTGGGCTGGAATGCCGATGGCGATTTACTTATCCACAGCCCGGATGGCGATAAAACTGTCCACAGCGACGCAGTGTTGCTGGCCTTGGGCGGCGGCAGTTGGTCACGCTTGGGTTCCGACGGTGCCTGGCTCAGATTGCTGGAGGAAAGAGGCGTGCCGTGTGCGCCACTGCAACCGAGTAATTGTGGCTTTGAGGTGTCAGCCTGGAGCGAATTGATGGTCAGCAAATTCGCGGGCGCGCCGTTGAAAAACGTCGCCATCGGGTTGGCGGATGACAGCCCTCGGCTCGGGGAATGTGTGGTCACGGCCAGCGGTATCGAGGGCAGTTTGATCTACGCGCTGTCGGCGCCGATTCGGCAAGCGATCAATCGGCACGGCTCCGCCACCGTGCACATCGACCTGTTGCCGAGCAAACCGCTGGACAAGGTGCAGGCCGCGTTGGCCAAACCGCGTGGTTCGCGCTCGATGAGCAAACATTTGCACAGCCAACTGGGCCTGGATGGGGTGAAAGCCGCGCTCTTGCGTGAGTTGGCGCCTGCGCAACACTTCAATGATCCGGCGCAGTTGGCGTTGAGCATCAAGGCGTTGCCGCTGAACCTGGTGAAAACCCGGCCGATGGACGAAGCGATCAGCACGGCGGGTGGTGTGCCATTCGAGGCGCTGGATGAACGGTTGATGCTCAAAGCATTGCCGGGGGTGTTTTGTGCGGGGGAAATGCTGGATTGGGAAGCGCCGACCGGCGGGTATCTGCTGACCGGGTGTTTTGCCAGCGGCCGGGCGGCTGGGCGCGGCGTGCTGGAGTGGCTTAAGCGCTGAAGTCAAAACCGCCATCGGCAGCCAGTCGAATCTTCGCACCGCCCCTCGCACATTTTGAATGTATTCACAGATCAAAAATGTGGGAGGGGGCTTGCTCCCGATGAGGCCATCGGCAACGCCGAAAAATCACTTCTTCTTACGCGGCCCCGTATTAAAAACAGGCACTTTACGCACAGGTTTAATCGAAGGTTCCACCGGCGACGCTTCCCCGCTGTCCACCCACTTGCCCAAATTGCGCTTACCGCCGCCGCCCGAAGTTTTAGGCTTCTTCGGTTTTTTCGGCTTCTTCACCACTTGGCCGCTGGCATCGGTGTCTGGCACGCGATGCTCCGGTTCGAAATCCTGCTCCATGTGCCGGGTCAAGGTCTGACGCGTGAGCATCTCGATGGCCGACAGCATGTTCACCTCATCGGCGCACACCAGCGAAATCGCCTCACCGGTGTTGCCCGCCCGGCCCGTACGGCCGATACGGTGGATGTAATCCTCAGCCACGATCGGCAGGTCAAAGTTGACCACCAGCGGCAGGTCTTCGATGTCCAACCCACGCGCCGCCACGTCGGTGGCCACCAGAATCTGCACATCGCTGGATTTGAAGCGGTCGAGCGCACGTTGGCGGGTCGCTTGTGGCTTGTCACCGTGGATGCCATCGGCATTGATGCCCAGGCCTTGCAACTTATCCACTAACGCATCCACGCCGTTGCGGGTTTTGGCGAACACCAGCACCTGCTTCCATCGGCCTTTGCGCATCAGGTGCACAAACAGCTCTGCCTTGCGCTTCTTGTCGACCGGCACCACCCACTGCTTGACGGTGTTGGCGGCCACGTTACGCGGGCTGACTTCGACCGTCAGCGGGTCGTTGAGCATCTGCCCGGCGAGCTGGCGAATTTCATCGGAGAACGTCGCGGAAAACAGCAAGGTCTGGCGCTTTTTCGGCAGCATGCGGTAGATGTTCGCCAGCTCCTCGGAGAAACCCAGGTCGAGCATGCGGTCGGCTTCATCCAGCACCAGGGTTTGCAGCTGATTAAGCTTCAGCGCGTTCTGGCGAAACAGGTCGATCAGGCGGCCAGGCGTAGCGACCAAAATGTCGACGCCTTTGCGCAGCTTCATCATCTGCGGGTTGATGCTCACGCCGCCGTACACCGCATACGTGGTCAGCGGCAGGTGTTGTGCATACTCGGCAACGCTTTGGTGAACCTGCTCGGCCAGCTCGCGGGTCGGGCACAGGATCAGCGCGCGTGCCGAGTTGGCGGCGACTTTCGGCCCTTCCATTGTCAGCAATTGCAGGAGCGGCAGGGCGAAACCAGCGGTCTTGCCGGTGCCGGTTTGGGCCGCAGCCATCAGGTCGCGACCGGCCAGCACCGCCGGAATCGCTTGCGCCTGCACCGGCGTCGGGGTCTGGTAGCCAAGCGTCTCAAGGGCGCGCAGCAAGGGTTCGATCAGGCCAAGGGTGGCGAAAGTCATGTGTTTACCGTAGGAAAAATTCAGCGCAAAGCCGTAATGCGCCGCAGTTTACCTTATTTCCGGCTTCGGCTTGCGCCACTGAGGCAGGCTGATTAACAGCACCGCGCTGATGATCACCAGCATCGCCAAGGCTTCTTCCATACCAATGGTTTCGCCGACAAACACAATGCCCAACAACACCGCGACGGCCGGGTTCACGTAGGCGTAGCTGGTCGCGGCCGCCGGGCGTACGTGCTTGAGCAAATACATATACGCGTTAAACGCGATAACCGAACCGAACACGGCCAAGTAGGCCAGGGCCAGCCAGCCCTCAAGCGGCGGCATGGCGTGCAGGTGCTCACCGGTCAGCGCACTGCCCAGCAAGAGCATGGCCCCGGCGATGATCATTTCCGCCGCACTGGCCATAGCCCCCGCAGGCAGCGGCAAGTGTTTGCTCCACACCGAGCCGAACGCCCAGGAAGCGGCAGCAAACAGCAACAACAGCGCACCGGTCGGGCTCGATTGCAGGTTGGAGCCCAGGTTGAGCATGCCAATGCCGATAATCCCCAGCACCACCCCGGCCCACTCCAGGCGGGTGTTACGTGCCCCCCAGAAATAGCCGCACAACAACGTGAACAACGGCACCGTCGCCACCGCCAGCGCGGCCACACCGGAGGCGACCCCCGTGTGTTCGGCCACCGTCACCGCGCCATTACCGAAGGTCAGCAGCAAAATGCCGATTTTGGCAGCCGCCTTCCACTGCGCCCAGGTCGGCGCCGGCGCACCGCGCCAGCGCAAAAAGCCATACATCGCCACACCCGCCAGCAAAAAACGAATCCCGCCCAGCATCAGCGGCGGCCAGTATTCCACGCCGATCCGAATCACCAGGTAGGTAGACCCCCAGATCACATACAACGCAAAAAAGGCAGCGATCAACGGTAAGGGAAAACGACGTGGGCCTGGCATTGGGTAGCTCTGCGGCAGAATAAGGGAGGCTTATTTTAGAAAGGCGGGCCGTTAAACATAAGTTACAAAACCTGTTTAAACCGCCCATACACTTTTCAAAGCATGGTTATGAGCGCTATAAACCGTACTTTCGAAAGCCATGTATTCCAGGCGCCTTATCATGGACAAATATGACCGCATGCTCCTCAGCGCCCTGCTCGAAGACGGCCGCGCGTCCTTCGCGCAACTCGCGCGCACGGTTAACCTCTCCGCGCCCGCCGTCGCCGAACGCGTGGCCAAGCTTGAAGCCAGCGGCGTGATCACCGGCTATCAGGCCAAGGTCGACCTGTCCAAAGTGGGGTTGCCGATCCAGTGCGTCATTGAAGTGCGCCTGACCAACCACGGCAGCCAGAAGGTCTACGACGCACTGGCCGAAATTCCCGAACTGACCGAATGCCACCGCGTCACCGGCGACCCCTGCGTGATCATGCAAGCGGCGGTGGGCTCGATGCCGGAACTGGAGAACCTGATCAACCGGATCGCAAAGTTCGGGTTCAGCAAGACCTCGATTATTTTATCCAGCGCGATAGAGCGGCGAGTGCCGCTGGGGCAGTTGGAGGGCAATGGCAAAAATGGGGGCTGATCTACCGCTGGCGGGCGCAGATTCAAAACGTGCGAGGGGCAGTGCGACGATTCGACGTGCTCCCGAGGGCGTCAGTGGCAGCGTCCTACACAGGAATCAGACTCAACCTACTGACTGTTTCAGGAAATCTTAAGAACCCTCCCCAATGCCTGATGTTTCAATGGCCAGCAAGACCGATCCCTTTCATTTGCGGGAAATTTCCTAGAGAATTCCACGGCCTTGTTTCCGCCGGATTAGGTCGCTAGTCTCGCCCAGTCATCGAGTTTTCGGTGACCGGACGTGCAAGTCCGACCGAATAAAATCCGTACAAACGTCTGAACGCATTAACACGGGTGTATCAATGCTTGGTGTTGATCTGTAATGGCGGCGGTGCGCGGGAGATCTTCGGATCTGCTGGGTTTACCTTTTTTCCCGGTCTTTGCACACCCGCGTACCGCTGCCACCCTATTTCGCGTGCAAGCGAATGGATGCAGCTCCTTCCGTAACAAAAGGAATTACAACATGGTCAAAGTTACCCCAGATCCACCCACGTTCCTCAGCGAAGACGCCCTGCTCAATCGTCGAGCCATCGACTACTACCTCAAAGCCTCCGCCCCGGATGCGCCCAACTTTGTGCTGAATGACAACTTGAGCTTCGAAGATGCCCTCGCCCATGCGGCCGATTTGCTGCATTGCGCGGTGGAGACGACAAATGTGTTGGGTGATGCAGTGAACCCGCAGCAGCGTGCGGTGATGCATTTGGTGGGGATGGCGAAGGAAGTTGTAGATCGGGCGTTGGAGTGTGTGCAGCCTCGATAGGCGCCGCATAAATAACTGTGGGAGGGGCGGTGCGAC
>NZ_VUAZ01000074.1 GCF_009296165.1 Pseudomonas kitaguniensis
ATGCATTCTGCTTGGGGGATTAGGCCGGCTTCCGGTTCTTTCAAAAGTGACCCGCTGTAAGAGCGGAACCGATACAAGCCATAAACTCAATAACGGATATGCACTCAAAACCAAAGCCACAAACCTGGATGAATTTTAATAGCAAAAACAATAGGTTATTTGTAGTTTGATAGGAGGTGGTTTGCTCCCACAAAAAGCAAAGAAGATCCGCGGTGCTGGCTAAAACTGTTCTTGGCGAGGCAGTCGTTGCGATAGCTCATCCAGCAACTTTTGCTCGCGCTTGTCTTCAATCGCCCGCGCTTCGTCGATATAGCGCTGCACCAGTTTGCGCAAACCCTCGACCCGGGCGAACGCCTGCTGCCAGCCCTCACGCGCTTTATCGAGGTTGTTCTGGTGCCAGGCCAGGCTCTGGCGCTGTTGGCCGACCGCGGTTTCCAGCTGGTTGAGAAAGCCCTGGTAACCCATCAGCCATTGGCCCGACACGCCCTTGCTGCCGCGGTCGATCCACTGCTGCTGGTACTCACCGCGAAAGCGCTCCAGGTCGCCGAGCTTGCTTTCCGCCAACCGTACCTGGCCCTGAAAGTAACCCAGCCGCTGAACCGCAGCTTTCTCGGCCTTTTCGGCCATGTCCACCACCGGAGCCAAGCGCGACGCACGCGTACTGGCCATACCTTAACCGCCTGGCGCCGGGGCGAAGATCGAGCCCAAGTGCGCTTCGCTTTCGCCCATGCTGATTTTGTCGTTGAGCCCTTGGCGCAGATAGGTCACCAATTGCGGCTGCAAGGCAATCGCCAGGTCAGTCTCACGGTCGCCACCCGCCACGTAGGCGCCAACGCTGATCAAATCGCGGCTCTGTTGATAACGCGACCACAACTGCTTGAATTGCTGCGCCCGGGCCATGTGTTCCGGCGTAACCACCGCAGGCATCACCCGGCTGATCGACGCTTCGATGTCGATGGCCGGGTAGTGCCCCTCTTCCGCCAGGCGACGCGACAGCACGATGTGCCCGTCGAGTACACCGCGCGCCGAGTCGGCAATCGGGTCTTGCTGGTCATCGCCTTCGGAAAGCACGGTATAAAACGCGGTGATCGAACCACCGCCCGCCTCGGCGTTACCGGCGCGCTCGACCAGCTTGGGCAGCTTGGCAAACACCGACGGCGGATAGCCTTTGGTGGCGGGTGGCTCGCCGATGGCCAGGGCGATTTCCCGCTGGGCCTGGGCGAAACGTGTGAGCGAATCCATCAGCAACAGAACATTCTTGCCCTTGTCGCGAAAATATTCGGCGATACGCGTGCAGTACATGGCGGCGCGCAACCGCATCAGCGGCGCATCGTCGGCTGGCGAGGCCACCACTACCGAGCGTTTGAGGCCTTCTTCGCCGAGGCTGTGCTCAATGAACTCCTTGACCTCGCGGCCCCGTTCACCAATCAGCCCGACCACGATGATGTCGGCTTCGGTAAAGCGCGTCATCATGCCAAGCAACACCGATTTACCCACGCCGGTACCGGCGAACAGGCCCAGACGCTGGCCGCGGCCGACCGTCAATAATCCGTTGATGCTGCGAATACCCACGTCCAGCGGCTGCTGATGGGGTTACGTTTAAGCGGGTTGATGGTGGGGCCGTCCATCGGCACCCAATCTTCGGCTTTCATGCTGCCCTTGCCGTCCAACGCGCGCCCGGCACCGTCCAACACGCGGCCCAGCATGCTCATGCCCATGGGCAGGCGGCCAGTGTCGGCCAACGGCACCACGCGGGCGCCGGGGGCGATGCCCGCCAAGCTGCCGACCGGCATCAGGAAAATCTTGCTGCCGGAAAAGCCCATCACTTCAGCTTCGACCTGCATCGGGTGGTAGCTGTCGTCGTTGATTACCATGCAACGGCTGCCCATCGCGGCGCGCAGCCCTTCGGCTTCGAGGGTCAGGCCAACCATGCGCAACAGGCGCCCTTCAAGGATCGGCTGGCCGGGCAACACGGTGGCCTCGGCGTAGCTGCTCAGGCGCTTGGCGAAGCTGGTGCGGTCAAGGCGCATCGGTGGCGTCCAGGTCAACGCTCAGGTCGGGTTCGGTCGGGTTAAGGGCCTGCTCGTGCTGTTGGTCGAGCAGCTTGGCCATGATCTGGGTGATACGCGTTTCAACGGTCGCATCGATGCGGCTGTGTTCGGTCTCGACGCGGCAACCGCCGGGCTGCAGCGACGCGTCTTCCACAATCCGCCAGGTTTCTTCATGGCGCTCGCGCAGGGCTTTGACCTGTTCGAAGTCCTGCGGGTTGATGTACAACCGCACATTGCCGACGCCCAGCGGCAATAGCTTGAGGGCTTCGCGCATCACGCTTTCGATTTGGCTGGAATCAAGCACCAGTTCGCGCTGAATGACCTGGCGCGTAATATGCTCGACCAGGCCGACCATGGCTTTTTCGATGGTCGAATCCTGCTCGGCAATCGGCTCGAACAAACTGCCCATCAGGCGCTCCAGGCTGGCCAGCTTGACGCTCAACGCAACTTCGGCTTCCTGGCGGACCTTGAGCGTGGTGCTGCGAAAACCGTCTTTTTCACCCGCCGTAAAGCCTTCGTTGTAGGCCTCCTGGCGGATGCTTTCCAACTCTTCCAGGGTCAGTGGCTGGACTTCGTCCAGCGGCACTTCTTCCATTTCCGCAGGCGGCACTTCAACCGGTTCAGGCTCGGGTTCGGGTTCGGGTTGGTGCGGATCAAAACTGGGCAACGACCAAACGTCGAACCCGCCGACATCCCGCGCACGAATCAGGTCGCTGGGTGCCTCATCTTTGCTCGACATGTGCAGCGCCTTAAATCATTTCTTCGCCGCCCTTCCCGCCGAGAACGATTTCTCCGGCTTCGGCCATACGGCGGGCAATCGTGAGGATTTCCTTCTGCGCGGTTTCCACATCGCTGACGCGCACCGGGCCTTTGGCCTCCAGGTCGTCGCGCAACAGTTCGGAAGCACGCTTGGACATGTTCTTGAAGATCTTCTCTTTGACGCCTTCGTCGGAGCCCTTGAGTGCGAGTACCAGCACATCGGAGGAGACTTCGCGCAGCAACGCCTGAATGCCACGGTCGTCGACATCGGAGAGGTTGTTGAACACGAACATGAGGTCTTCGATCTGGCCGGACAGCGTGTCGTCGATCTCGCGGATCGAGTCCATAAGCTGGCCTTCGACCGAGCTGTCGAGGAAGTTCATGATGTCGGCCGCGCGCTTGATACCACCCAAGGTAGTACGCGAGGCATTCGAATTGCCGGAGAACTGCTTCTCGAGAATCGTGTTGAGTTCTTTCAGGGCCGCCGGCTGCACGGTGTTCAGCGACGACACGCGCAGAATGATGTCGAGGCGCACTTTATGGTCGAAATGGCCAAGCACTTCGCCCGCCTGGTCAGGGTCGAGGTAGGCCACCACGATGGCCTGGATCTGCGGGTGCTCGTAGCGGATCACGTCCGCCACGGCGCGCGGCTCCATCCATTTCAGGCTGTCGAGGCCGCTGGTGTTGCCACCCAGCAGGATACGGTCGATCAGGCCATTGGCTTTGTCTTCGCCCAACGCAGACGTCAGCATTTTGCGGATATAGCTGTCGGAGCCGACACCCAGGCTGGTCTGGTCGCCGACGATCTCGACGAACTCGCTCATCACCTGTTCGACTTGCTCGCGGTGCACATTGCGCATTTGCGCCATGGCCACGCCCACTCGCTGAACCTCTTTGGGGCCCATGTGGCGCAGCACTTGTGCGGCGTCGGTTTCACCCAGGGACAGCAGCAATACTGCGGCTTTATCGACCTTGGTGAGTTTGGCAACAGCGGCTCGACTATCACTCATCTGCGTTAATCCACTCTTTCACGACCTGAGCCACACGGCCCGGGTCTTCTGCCACCAGACTTTTGATTGCGTTCAACTGAGCGTCGTAACCTTCGCTCGGGCTAGGCAACAAAATGCTTTGCGGGCCACCGAGGCTGACACGGTCGTTGGCCAATTCGCCATCCAGGCCGCCCATGCCACCCAACTCCACGTCGCTGCCTGCCAGCGCAAGCTGCTTTTTGCCGTTGCCGGTGATGTTGTTCAGCACCGGGCGCAGCACGCCGAACACCAGCACCAAAATAAACAATACACCCAAAACTTGCTTGACGATGTCCCAGAACCACGGCTGCGTGTAGAACGCCGCTTCGGCAATCACTTCACCACGTTCGGCGGAGAACGGCATGTTGATCACGCTGACGCTGTCGCCACGGCTGGCGTCAAAACCGACCGCGTCCTGCACCAGACGCGTGAAGCGCGCCAATTCATCGGCGGTCCACGGCGCACGGGTGACAGCACCGTCAGCCGCGTTGACCTTGACCTGGTCATCGACCACCACCGACACCGACAGGCGATTGATACGGCCCTGTTGTTGCTTGGTGTGGCTGATGGAGCGGTCGAGTTCGAAGTTCTTGGTCGACTGGTTACGCTTGTCTGCCGGGTACGGCGCAAGCATCGGCTGGCCGGTGGCCGGGTCCATGATCTGCTGGCCGTTGGCGTCGAGCAATGGCTGGCCAGCGGCAATAGCACCTGCGGTCGCGGCGGCGCCACCGGTGGTTTGCGGGGCGGTGGCCGGCGCTGGCGGCTGGTTGCTCAACGCACCCGGTACGCCTTGCGGGCCACTGCTGGCAGTGCGTTGTTCGCTGGTCGACTGTTCGCTGCGCAGGGCTGGCTGGTCCGGGTTGAATTGCTCGGACGTCGACTCGACAGCGCTGAAATCCACGTCGGCAGACACTTCAGCTTTGTAGCGGTCGTTGCCCAATACCGGCTGCAGAATGTTGTGCACGCGTTGGGTGAGCATGCTTTCCATGCGGCGGCTGTAGTCGAACTGCTTGCCGGCCTGGGTCAGTGCCGAGTTTTCGGCCATGTCCGAGAGCAGGTTGCCCTTCTGGTCGACCACGGTGATTTGCGACTTGCTCAACTCGGGAACGCTGGTCGCCACCAGGTTGATGATCGCCAACACCTGGCCAGGCTCCAACGAGCGGCCGGAGAACAATTCGACCAACACCGAGGCACTTGGCTTGCGTTCATCACGCACGAACACCGAGCTTTTCGGAATCGCCAAGTGCACGCGGGCGCCCTTGACGTTGTTCAGGCTCGAAATAGTGCGCGCCAGTTCGCCTTCCAGGCCACGACGATAGCGCGTGGCTTCCATGAACTGGCTGGTACCGAGCCCCTGGTCCTTGTCGAGAATTTCAAAACCGATATTGCTGTCGGACGGTGTCACGCCAGCGGCGGCGAGTTTCATCCGCGCACGCGCCACGTCGTCGGCCTTGACCAGCAACGCACCGGAGTTAGG
This sequence comes from Pseudomonas kitaguniensis, assembly GCF_009296165.1. Taxonomy (GTDB): domain Bacteria; phylum Pseudomonadota; class Gammaproteobacteria; order Pseudomonadales; family Pseudomonadaceae; genus Aquipseudomonas; species Aquipseudomonas kitaguniensis. The sequence continues at coordinate 5,316 of NZ_VUAZ01000074.1, forward strand.
CTCCACGGTGTAGGCGATGTCGGCGGCGGCGAGGGTTTCCATGATCTGCTTGGAATCCATGCCCGCCAGGCTGCCATACAGTGGGCGGTAATCAGGTTGCTGCGACCACAGCACCACGGCAAAACCAATCGCCACGCTGGCAGCCAGGCCGACCATAAGGCCGACCTGACGCAACATGGTCATTTCGGAAAGGTTTTCCAGGAACGACAGCCCAAACAGCGGCGGCTTGCCGTCTGCTTTGGCGGGAGGGTTATCCACGACTGCTTCTGCCATGACTTAAATCTCGTCCTTAAACCGGCATCTGCATGATGTCTTGATACGCCTGAACCAGCTTGTTACGCACTTGGGTCAGGGCTTGAAAAGAAACGCTGGCCTTTTGCGACGCGACCATCACGTCGGTGAGGTCCACGCCGCTTTTACCGATTTCAAAGGCGGTCGACAGCTGATTCGAGGCTTGCTGGGTATCACTGACCTTATTGACGGCCTGACCGAGCATGTCGGCAAAACTGCTTTGGCCCAACGCTGGCGCTGGGGCGACGGATTTCGGTTGAGCCATGGCATCCATTTGCATGGAGCGCATATCCAACATTAACCGATTGAACTCAATACCTTGGCTCATGACCTTTTCTCTCCGACGACCTGCAATTTTTTGACACTACGCAGCAATTACTAAGGGAGGTAGCAACAAGGGTGCCAGCTCTGTAGCAACTCGTAAGAAAAGGCGACAAACCTTATCGGCGTTGTTACTGGTCAGGTTGCGAAAAGGTACGCTTCCACGTCCATTCCAGCGTCGCGCATCTGCGCCAGCTTGTAGCGCAGGGTGCGCGGGCTGATGCCCAGGCGCTCGGCGGCTTCTTTGCGGCGGCCGCGCTCGGCACGCAGGGTGTCGATGATCATCTGGAATTCGCGGCGGCGCAGATCGTCGCCCAAGGCACCGCCGGACTCGGCTTCAGTGGCCACCACCGGCGCTGGCGCCAGGCTCGGCAACGGCGCAGCGCCATTGCCCATGGCCAGGCAGAAGTCTTGAGGCTGAATCAGCCCACCCTGTTGCAGTATGAGCGCACGCTGGATGGCGTTATCCAGCTCGCGCACATTGCCAGGCCACGGGTAGCTGATCAGGCACGCCTGAGCCTCGGCCGACAGCCGCGCCTGGGCGTGCTTCATTTTTTTGACGTGGTTGTTCAGCAGGCGCTCGGCCAGCGGAATAATGTCTGCCGGGCGCTCGCGCAATGGCCGCCACGCCAGCGGAAACACCGAGAGCCGGTAGAACAAGTCCTCACGAAAGCGCCCCGCCGCCACTTCGCCCGCCAGGTCGCGGTTGGTGGTGGCGACCACGCGAATGTCCAGCTGGATCGGCTTGCGCGCACCCACGCGCTCGACTTCGCGCTCCTGCAACACCCGCAGCAACTTGGCTTGCAGGCCCAGCGGCATTTCAGAGATTTCGTCGAGAAGGATAGTCCCGCCGTCCGCCTGTTCGAACTTGCCCGCCTGGGCCGCGATGGCGCCGGTGAACGAGCCCTTTTCGTGGCCGAACAAGGTGGCTTCCAGCATGTTGTCGGGGATCGCCGCGCAGTTGATCGCGATAAACGGTTGTTTGGCGCGGTTCGATTGCTGATGGATATACCGCGCCAGCACTTCTTTACCGGTGCCCGACTCGCCGGAAATCAGCACAGTGGAATCGCTGCGCGCCACGCGGGCCGCCAGTTCGAGCAATTGTGCGCTGGCCTTTTCGAAGGCTATCGGACCTTCGCCATCGGCCGCCGAAACCACGCCGAGGGCGTGTCGGGCAACCAGTTCAATCAAGGCTTTGGGTTCGAACGGTTTAACCAGGTAATCCGCTGCCCCCTGGCGCATGGCGTCCACCGCCCGCTCCACGGCGCCATGCGCGGTCATCAGCAACACCGGCAGTTGCGGCTGACGCGCACGCAGCAGGCCGAGTAACTGGTGGCCGTCCATGCCGGGCATGTTCACGTCACTGACGACCAGGCTGAAAGGCTCTTGCTCAACCGCTTCCAGGGCCTCCTCGGCAGAACCGACCGCGCGGTAGTCATGGCCCGCCAACAGCAGCGTGTCAGCCAATGCTTCACGCAGGGCGCGATCGTCTTCCACCAACAAAACCTTGATAGCCATGTATCTTTACTCCGCGCTCGCCGCGCCAGAAAACAGCGGCAAGGTCATCAATGCACAGGTGCCACGCCCCAACCGGGAATGCAATTGCAATTCTCCCTGATGCGCACGCGCCACCGCCTTGACCACGGTCAGGCCCAGGCCAGTACCGTTGGTTTTGGTGGTGAAAAACGGTTCGCCCAAGCGCCGCAGCACCGCAGGCTCGATGCCGCTGCCGCTGTCGCTGATGCACAGGCGCAGGGTGTGCTCGCGGCGGTAGACATGCACCTTGAGTCGCGCGCCCGGCCCGCTGGCCTGAGTGGCGTTTTCAATCAGGTTGAGCAACGCGCCGACCAGCGTGTCGCGGTTGCACAACAGCTCGCCGAGGTGGCTGTCGCACTGCCAGCGCACGCTCACATCCTGGATATGCGTGGCCGCCGCCGCTTGCAGCGCCTGCATCAGCTCAGCCGGGGTGATGCGGTCGGTCAGCGGCAACTCGCCGCGGGCAAATACCAGCATGTCACGCACCTGGTGTTCCAACTCATGCAGGCGTTCTTTGAGGCGACCGGCAAAGCGCTGGTGCGTCGCCGCCGGCAACTGCTCGTCAGTCAAATGACTGGCGTAGATCAATGCCGCCGACAACGGCGTACGAATCTGATGCGCCAAAGAAGCGACCATACGGCCTAACGACGACAAGCGTTCATGCCGCGCCAATTGGTCTTGCAGGTGGCGGGTTTCCGTCAGGTCGTTGAGCAGCACCAGTTGGCCGGGCTCGGCGTCGAGGGAACGGGTGGCGATCGACAGACGGCGGCCGTCCTTAAGGGAGATCTCGTGCCCGTCGTCCTCGCGCGGCGCAAAGCAACGCGTGATCACGTGGCGCCACAGCTCGCCCTCAAGCGGTTCGCCGAGCAAGTCGCGCGCGGCCGGGTTGGCTTCGCGAACCCGGCCCATTTCATCAATCACAATGACGCCACCGGGCAACAGGTCGAGCAGGTTTTGCAGACGGTTGGCCAGGCGCTCTTTCTCGGCCAGCTCTTGCATGCGCTGGGCACTGACCACCGCCAGCTCGCCTTTAAGCTCGGAAACCCGGGCTTCAAGCAAGCTGTAGGAGTCAGTCAGTTGGCTGGAGATGTGATTGAACTGCGAGAACGCCTGCTCAAGGCCATGCGGGCTGAGCTGCTCTACAGTCGGAACAGGCCCCAAAATATCAGGGGCCGAAGATAGATGGGCGGCGTGGGGCATCATGCTTCTCGCTTGGCTGACCGTCAGTTAAACGGAACGTTACGAGGGCTGTAGCAATACCCGTGCCTAAAAAAAACGGCTTATATTTCAGTCGGTTGAAAAACAGGCGTCAATCATCCGCCTGTTCATCACCTTCGCGACGGCTCATACCGTACTTGCGCATCTTCTCAACCAGCGTGGTTCGACGGATGCGCAAGCGCTCTGCGGCACGCGCCACGATACCGTTGGCATCGTCCAGCGCCTGCTGAATCAGGCCTTGTTCCAGGCTACCGAGGTAGTCTTTCAAGTCCAGGCCTTCGGGGGGCAGCATGGCGGTTGAACCAAAGTCCGGCGTATTGCCGTTAATCGCCACACGCTCTTCCAGGTCACTGCGCAGGCTATCGACCAATTGCTCGTCTTCGTCGTCGACGTAGCGGAATTTCTTCGGCAACTCGACCACGCCGATCACCCCGTACGGGTGCATGATCGCCATGCGCTCTACAAGGTTGGCCAGTTCACGCACGTTGCCCGGCCAGCCGTGGCGGCACAGGGACATGATTGCCGCCGAATTGAAACGAATCGAGCCGCGCTTTTCGTGTTCCATGCGCGAAATCAGTTCGTTCATCAGCAACGGGATGTCTTCGACGCGCTCACGCAGCGGCGCCATCTCGATCGGGAATACGTTGAGGCGGTAGTACAAGTCTTCGCGGAAGCTGCCCACCTCGATCATGCTTTCGAGGTTCTTGTGCGTGGCAGCGATGATGCGCACGTCAACGCTCTGGGTCTTGTTGCTGCCCACGCGCTCAAACGTGCGTTCCTGCAAGACGCGCAGCAATTTGACCTGCATCGGCAGCGGCATGTCGCCGATTTCGTCGAGGAACAGCGTGCCGCCGTTGGCCAGCTCAAAACGCCCGGCACGGCTGGTGATCGCGCCGGTAAAGGCGCCCTTCTCGTGGCCGAACAGTTCGCTTTCGAGCAGCTCTGCCGGGATCGCCCCGCAGTTGACCGGCACAAACGGCCCGTCGCGACGCTTGGAGTGATAATGCAGGTTGCGCGCGACCACTTCCTTGCCGGTGCCGGATTCGCCGAGGATCAGCACGCTGGCGTCGGTATCGGCCACTTGCTGCATCATCTGGCGCACGTGCTGGATCGCACGGCTGGTGCCGACGAGGCTGCGGAACAAATTGGGTTCGCGGTGACGGCCACGCTCACGGGCCTGATCGTACATCTCGCGATAGACTTGGGCGCGGTGCAGGGAGTCGAGCAATTTGCTGTAGCTGGGCGGCATTTCCAGGGTGGAAAGCACGCGACGGCGCTGGTCTTCCGGCAGGTCGACAGAAGAAATATCGCCCATTAGCAACACGGGAAGGAACTCATCCCAGGTTGACAGTGTCTTTAACAAGCCCAAAACGGCGCCAGGAGCGTTTACCGTCCCGATCAGTACACAAATGACTTCACGGCTCGATGACAACGAGCTGACAGCCTGCTGCCAGTCCTGGCTGCCGCAGGGCAAATTTTCTTCGCCAAGAAAATTCAAAATCACCGCTAAATCACGGCGGCGGACGCTATCGTCATCGATCAGCAGAATTTTGGTTTCACGCCACATGCAATAGCAACTTCCCTAGTAAAACTTCCTGCCCGGTGTCAGGGCAATCGAGACGGCTGTAGGACTTCTTAATCTATAGACGCCTGAAATCTGAAAACAACACTAGTTAAGTCAAAAACTCTGGCACAGTCAAATATATGACGCGCCGATCGGTCTAACCGTGCCCGTTCAACCGAACAGATGGTAAACCTTTGACGCACTTTTCGCTTGGTTGATCTGCGACATCTCTTCGAAAATCGCCTGGCGCTCACCCGTCGTCACTTCCAGCAGTTGCTGATACACCGCCAGCAAACTTTCCAGCTTCTCGCGCAGCGCACCCTCGTCTACCGGCGCTTCGCTGAGCACGTCTTCGATCACGTTGCGGCAACCCAGGTCCAGTTCGCCGATAGCGTCCCAGTTGCGTTGCGCAAGCGCGCCGATCAGCGCTTCACGGGTTTCATCAATGCGTTGCAGTGCGTGGCTCATGACGGGTTCCTCAAGGCCTGCGGCCTTTATTATTGTGCGGCGCCTTGGGGGGAAGCGATGGCATCCCAACCTTGTTTTACGGTAATCATCAAACGCGCGACTTCGTCGATCATGTCGGCATCGTTGTGCAGATTAGCTTCCATCAAGCGGTTGGTCATGTACACATAGAGGTTTTCCAACTGGTGCACATACGCCTTATCGTCGCTTTTTTCGGCGTTGAGACCGTCGCGCAGGCCGATCACGATGTCGGTGGCCTTGCCCAGCATCAAGCCTTTCTGAGCGATGTCACCACGCGCCAGTGCACCTTTGGCCTGAGCCATGCGGTCCAGCCCACCTTCCATCAGCATCTGCACCAGCCGATGCGGGCTGGCCTCAGAGATCTGGGCGTGGGAATTGACCTTTTGGTACTGGCGTAGGGCTCTCATGGCGTTCATATTTCTACCTCGTGACCGGCGACAACGTAAAAGATTCTAGTAACCTTTATGTCGACGGTATCGCACAAAACTTTAATGGTTTGAACCTCAAAAAAAAGCCCAGGCCAATGGCCCGGGCTTTTTTACACGCGCTCAATCAGCTGTTTTTGTCATTGTTCAAGGCGTTGAGGGTACCCAGAATGTTACTGCTCTGTTGACGCAAGCTTGCCACCAGGGAGTCCATGGAAGCGTACTTGCTGGTCAAACTGGTCTGCAATGCCGCGCTGCGTTCGTCCAGTGCAGACTGCTGCTTGCTCAGGTCTGTGAGGCTTTCAGACAGCGACGCCGAACGGGTGGCAAAAATGCCGGTACTCGGCTTGGCATAGTCGTCCGTTGCCGCCGTCATGCGCGCCAACAAACCGGTCTTGCCAGTGAACATACTGGTGATGTCAGCGGCATTGGTCAGCGCCGCAGCCCCCCACTTCTTATCGTCAATGGTCAGCAAGCCTGTGCTCTGGTCAGTGCTGATACCAAACTGCGCCAGCGACTTCAGGGTACCGCTACCGGACAACGCATTAAACTCATTGCGCAGGGCCGACTGCAACGTGCGCAGGGTCGGATCACCGGTCAGCGTCGCGGCTACGGAGTTACCCGAGGCATCCTTGGTCACAGCGGTTTCGGTGTTCATCGCTTTGAGCAGGGCGTTGTAGGTATCGACAAAGCCCTTGACCCCAGACTTCAAGGCGGTGGTGCTGGTGCTGACTGAAATAGTCAGCGCCGTACGCTTAGGATTTTCAGTTTGATCATTGGTGGTAACTGTCGGCGATACCGTCAACAACTTGATGCTGATGCCACTCACCGCATCGGCGATGTTGTTGGTCTTCGACTCAGCAGCAATCCCGTCAATCGTGTACTTGGCGTTCTGCGGCGGGCTGACCACCGTATAGCCTGTATCAATCCCGGAGTTGCCCGACATTGTGATGTCCGAACCCACACCACCGTTTGTCGAGGTAAGGATCAGCCGTGAACCGCTGGAGTCGGTCAGGATGTTGGCACTGAGCCCGGCAGTGGAGAACTGCGAGTTGATCGAATCACGTACCTGCTGCAGCGTCGCGCCAGGCGGTACGCTCAGGTCGTACTTCTTGCCAGACTGGCTCATGGTCAGCGTGGTTGCTGTCGTCGTTTTATTCACAACCGTGGTCTGGCCAGCCGCAAAACTGACAGTCGACAGCTTGGAGGGCGTGGCCAACTGGTTGACCACCAGCGAGAACGAGCCGTTGGACGCACCGGCACCGGCCGTCATGGTCGCCACGGCCTCATTGGACGAGGTGCCGGTCAAGCCACTGAAACTATTGTCGGTACCCATCGTGGTAAGGGCACCGCGAAACGCGTCCAATGCCGCCTGAATTTTGCCGATCGACGACAGCGTGGTGGTCGCTTTTTGCGACTGACTGTTGATTTGCAGCTGCTTGGGCGCTTTATCAGCATTCACCAGGGATGTCACAATCGACTGGGTATCGATACCCGAACCGACACCGCTAACCGTTGTACCCGCCATCATCTTTCTCCTTATCAGGCGCTGCCGTTATCTTGACGAACACCCGCTCAAGACAAATCAGCAACACGTTTCATGCCAGCTCAGGCCTGTTCGTCAAACAACATATGACTGGCGCTCGCCAGGTTCTGTGCCAACTTCAGGGCCGTCTCTGAGGGAATCTGGCGAATAACTTCACCGCTGTCAGTGGCAATCACTTTGACGACCACCTGATGGGTGGAGTCATCAATCGAAAAATCCAGCTGACGCTGGTTCGCTTGTACGAATTCTCGCATGTCGGTGACCGCTTTTTCCAGATCCGCCCGTGCAGGCTCTCCCTGGGAAGGCTTGGTCGCCTCGACTTTGCTTTTGTCTTTATCAGCAACCACCGGGGCAGCTGCGCTTTGAGGTGCAACCGGCGGATAAGACTGGTTCAGCTTTACACTCATGTCCATGTCCAATCTCCTCAACAACCGAAAAGACGAAAAGGGCACGTAAACGCGCCCTTCCGTCCGTTACTCAGCGCCGTTGTTACTGAAGCAGCTTCAGTACAGCGGATGGCAGTTGGTTGGCTTGCGACAGGATCGCAGTAGAAGCCGACTGCAGGGTTTGTTGCTTGGTCAGCTCAGCTGTTTCAGCAGCGAAGTCAGTGTCCATGATGGTCGAACGTGCAGCGGTGGAGTTCTTCTGAATGTTGGTCAGGTTGTCTACAGTAGTTGCCAGACGGTTCTGCACAGCACCCAGGCCCGAACGGCTGCTGTCGATGCCGCTGATAGCGCCGTCGATTACCGCGATAGCGGCCTGTGCGTTGAAAGCACTGGTCACGTCGGTCGAAGCAACAGTGGTCTTGGTCGAGGCAATGGTAGTCACACCAGTGCCAGCGAACAGGCCAGTTACGCCGGCGCCGTTCAACGAGTAGCCTTTGGAAGAGTCCAGGTCGACTGCACCAGTAGCGATCAGGCCGTCGGCCACAGCAACAGCAGCACCGTAAACGCCTTTGCCATCTTTGGTTGCAACAGTGATCGAGCCAGCATCGGTCGAAGCGCTGAAACCAATGTTCTCACCTGTATCGGACTTAACCGACAGAGTGCCTTTGGATTCGTCGAAGTTAACGCTGATGCCGAGCTTGGCAGCGTTGGACTTCAACTGGTCAGCCAGGTTGGCAGTGTTGGTTACGCCGGTGAACGTGGTGGCTTGGCCACCAATGGTCATGGTGAACGAAGCCGGGGTAGTCGCCGCGGCAGCGCCGACGGTGAACTGAGCTTCAGTGCTGGCGGTAGCCGACAGGCCGCCTACAGCGCCGGTCAATTGGCTGGCGATGGTTTTGGCCGAAGCACCTGCTGCTACAGTGATGCTGGCAGACTGGCCGTTGCCGGTCACGCCGATCACGCCGCCTGCAACACCGGTGGTGCTAGGTGCAACGCCGACGCTTTTGATCTGCTGCGAACCAATGTTGTTGGCTGCAACGTTGTCCAGGCTCAGGTTGATAGTTTCGTTGGCGTTGGCGCCGACCTGAATGGACTTGGTACCGTACGAACCGTCGAGCAGTTTTTGGCCGCCGAAGGTGGTGGTTTGGGAGATACGGGTCAGTTCCGAAGTCAGAGCCTGGTATTCGTCATTGTTCGAAGTACGGTCGGCGTCGCTCAGGGAACCAGTGGCCGAAGACAGGGCCAGGGTACGCATTTTT
>NZ_VUAZ01000075.1 GCF_009296165.1 Pseudomonas kitaguniensis
GCGCCCGCTGCGTGCGGGCGCCATGCTTTGGCAACTTGCCCAGATGCTTTGGGTTGGCGGCGTGTGGTTGTTACACATTGGCATACTGCCGGCGCTGGGCCTGATTGGTTTGGCGCCGTTGCTGATCGATGAGATCGATGGATTGCTGAGCGTGCTGCTGGTGAGCTTTGCGGCGGCGTGCGTCACGCTCCAGGTGCTGGTGCTGATCAAGGCCGAGGGCATGGAGAGTTTGTGGCGGGATATTCGCGGCCAGCTGCTGTTGATGGCGCTGTATGCATGCGCAATGTTTTGCGTGGTGCATGTATGGCTGCCGCAAGCGTTGCGCTGGCAGCTGTTCAGCTATCTTGTGCTAGGGTTTGCAGGCCTGGTGCTGGTTATGCAACCGGCGCCGGGATGGAGTGGCGGGGCACGCGAAGCGCGCCCGTAACCCTTGTTGTCATTTGAGCGTTATCACTTGAAGCGATGAACGTTCGACAACTGCTTGTTGGCGCTGAAGTTCTTGCGATACAGCAGCGCCATCTTGCCGATGACCTGAACCAGGTCTGCTTTGCCGACCTTGCACAGTTCTGCAATGGCGGCCAAGCGCGCTTCGCGGTCAAGGATGTTGACCTTGATTTTGATCAGTTCGTGATCGCCCAATGCGCGTTCAAGTTCGGCTAACACACCTTCAGTCAAACCGTTGTCTGCCACAATCAAAACTGGTTTCAGATGATGGCCAATGGATTTGTACTGTTTCTTCTGCTCTTGAGTGAGCGGCATAATCTGACCCCTGCGTCTGATCTTGTAAAAAGCGGCGGCCAGTTTACCCGAGCGAGTCCGGGACCGCCCAGTTAATCACGACCCGTTTTATTTTCGAGGTGGCCCGTGGCCCGTTCCAAAACTAGCCTTAAGTGGCTGCAAGAGCATTTCAACGACCCTTACGTCAAAATGGCGCAAAAGGACGGCTACCGCTCCCGTGCGAGTTACAAGCTGCTTGAGCTGCAGGAAAAGGACAAACTGATCCGCCCTGGCATGACGGTTATCGATCTTGGTGCCGCGCCTGGCGGTTGGTCGCAGGTGACCAGTCGTCTGATTGGTGGTCAAGGGCGTTTGATCGCTTCCGATATTCTGGAGATGGACAGCATCTCTGATGTGACCTTTGTTCACGGGGACTTCACTCAGGACGCCGTCCTGGCTGAAATTCTCGCGGCGGTGGGAAATTCGCAGGTAGACCTTGTGATTTCCGACATGGCCCCCAATATGAGTGGATTACCGGCCGTTGATATGCCACGAGCGATGTTCCTGTGTGAACTTGCACTGGACTTGGCGGGTCGAGTACTGCGTCCGGGCGGTGATTTTTTGGTCAAGGTTTTCCAGGGTGAAGGCTTCGACGAGTATCACAAGAACATTCGCAAGCTGTTCGACAAGGTACAGATGCGCAAACCGGACTCTTCACGCGGCCGGTCTCGTGAGCAATATTTGCTGGGCCGCGGTTTCCGTGGCATCGAAGGCGCCGCCAGTGATGAGCGTCTTTGAGGATTTGAAAGGAGGCGATAGGTTTTTTTATATCGCTTTCGTCACGAAGCTTTACGAATATTGTGTAGTCAAAGTTTCACAAAGGGTTACAGACGGCGCCTGCCAGTGTTGTAGGTAATGTAGTAAGTTAGGCCGGTGAATATCATGCGAAGCGCGCGCCAGTAGCGGAGCTTGCTTCAGAGGGTAGTTAATTGAACGATATGGCAAAGAATCTGATCCTGTGGTTGATCATCGCGGCTGTCCTGGTGACGGTGATGAACAACTTCTCCAGCCCTAACGAGCCGCAGACCCTCAACTATTCCGACTTCATCCAGCAAGTTAAGGATGGCAAGGTCGAACGCGTAGCGGTTGATGGCTTCGTGATCACCGGCAAGCGTAACGATGGCGACAGCTTCAAGACCATCCGCCCGAATATCCCGGACAATGGCCTGATCGGCGACCTGGTGGATAACCACGTGGTTGTTGAAGGCAAGCAGCCTGAGCGCCAGAGCATCTGGACCCAGTTGCTGGTTGCCAGCTTCCCGATCCTGGTGATTATCGCCGTGTTCATGTTCTTCATGCGCCAGATGCAAGGTGGTGCGGGGGGCAAGGGCGGACCCATGAGCTTCGGCAAGAGCAAGGCACGCCTGCTCTCCGAAGATCAGGTTAAGACCACCTTGGCTGACGTTGCAGGTTGCGATGAAGCCAAGGAAGAAGTCGGTGAGTTGGTCGAGTTCCTACGCGATCCAGGCAAGTTCCAGCGTCTGGGCGGCCGCATTCCTCGCGGTGTGCTGATGGTGGGTCCTCCGGGTACCGGTAAAACCTTGCTGGCCAAGGCGATTGCTGGCGAAGCCAAGGTGCCTTTTTTCACTATTTCCGGTTCTGATTTCGTAGAAATGTTCGTCGGCGTCGGTGCGAGCCGTGTTCGCGACATGTTTGAGCAGGCCAAGAAGCACGCGCCGTGCATCATCTTCATCGATGAGATCGACGCAGTGGGTCGCCATCGTGGTGCTGGCATGGGCGGCGGTCATGACGAGCGTGAGCAGACCCTCAACCAGTTGCTGGTTGAGATGGACGGTTTCGAAATGAATGACGGCATCATCGTCATTGCCGCAACCAACCGTCCGGACGTACTGGACCCTGCATTGCTGCGTCCAGGCCGTTTCGACCGTCAGGTGGTGGTGGGTTTGCCGGACATTCGTGGCCGCGAACAGATTTTGAAAGTACACATGCGCAAAGTGCCAATGGGTGACGACGTGGCTCCTGCCGTCATTGCCCGTGGTACACCTGGTTTCTCCGGTGCTGACTTGGCTAACCTGGTGAACGAGGCTTCGTTGTTCGCAGCCCGTACCGGCAAGCGCATTGTTGAAATGAAAGAGTTTGAGCTGGCCAAAGACAAGATCATGATGGGCGCCGAGCGCAAATCGATGGTCATGTCCGAGAAAGAAAAGCAAAACACCGCCTATCACGAAGCGGGTCACGCCATTGTTGGTCGCGTTGTGCCTGAGCATGACCCGGTCTACAAAGTGTCGATCATTCCTCGTGGTCGGGCGCTGGGTGTGACCATGTTCCTGCCGGAAGAGGATCGTTACAGCCTCTCCAAGCGTGCACTGATCAGCCAGATCTGCTCGTTGTACGGTGGCCGAATTGCTGAAGAGATGACCCTTGGTTTCGACGGTGTGACCACAGGTGCTTCCAACGACATCATGCGTGCCAGCCAGATTGCACGAAACATGGTGACCAAGTGGGGCTTGTCGGAAAAACTCGGTCCTTTGATGTATGCCGAGGAAGAAGGCGAAGTGTTCCTTGGGCGGGGCGGTGGCGGTCAAAGCGCCAGCTTCTCCGGTGAGACAGCCAAGCTGATCGACTCCGAAGTGCGCAGTATCATTGACCAATGCTACGGCACGGCCAAGCAGATCCTGACCGACAACCGCGACAAGCTGGATGCCATGGCTGACGCGCTGATGAAGTACGAGACCATTGATGCCGATCAGATTGACGACATCATGGCAGGTCGTACACCGCGCGAACCTCGCGACTGGGAAGGTGGCTCGGGTACATCGGGCACTCCGCCGGTGGTTTCGAACGAACGCCCTGAAGCCCCGATCGGTGGCCCTGCAGCTGATCACTAAGGTTTGAAATGACTTCTGCGTTGTCCTCAACCCGGTTGCCTTGCGGCAACCGGGTTCTTGATTTGGCCCATACACATGTCATGGGCATTCTTAACGTAACCCCCGATTCATTCTCCGACGGTGGCCGATTCGGTCAGCTGGATGCCGCATTGCGTCATGCCGAGGCAGTGGTTGCGGCTGGCGCTACGTTGATTGATGTCGGTGGTGAGTCGACCCGGCCCGGCGCTCGCGTGGTTTCTCCTTTGGAGGAACTGGAGCGGGTGGCGCCGGTTGTCGAGCGTATCGCGCGTGAATTGGATGTGATCATCTCGGTTGATACATCAACCCCTGCAGTGATGCGCGAGACAGCGCGCCTGGGGGCGGGGTTGATCAACGATGTGCGCTCGCTTCAACGCGACGGTGCCCTGGATGCTGCAGCAGCAACCGGTTTGCCGGTGTGCCTGATGCACATGCTCGGTGAGCCCGGCAACATGCAGGACAGCCCGCATTACGACGACCTTGTTGGCGAGGTGAGTGGGTTTCTTGCGCAAAGAATGGCTCAATGCGCCAAGGCAGGAATTGCTGCCGAAAAGATCATCCTTGATCCCGGGTTTGGCTTTGCCAAGACCCTTCAACATAATTTAAGTCTGTTCAAGCACCTGGAGTCCTTGCATGCTTTGGGCCGGCCCTTGTTGGTCGGCGTTTCGCGCAAGAGCATGATAGGGCAGGCCTTGAACCGTCCAGTGGGTGAGCGGCTATACGGCGGCTTGGCGCTTGCGGCGCTTGCCGTGACCAAGGGCGCACGTATTTTACGTGTGCATGACGTGGCCGAGACGGTCGATCTAGTGCGTATGATCGCTGCTGTAGAATCAGCCGAATAAGAATGATGGAGTACTTATGACAAAGAAATATTTTGGCACCGACGGTATCCGTGGTCGGGTCGGCGAATTCCCGATCACCCCTGACTTTATGCTCAAATTGGGCTGGGCAGCGGGCATGGCGTTTCGCAGCATGGGCGCGTGCCGCATTCTGGTCGGCAAGGACACCCGGATTTCGGGGTACATGTTTGAGTCGGCTCTGGAGGCCGGCTTGTCCGCCGCAGGTGCTGATGTAATGCTGCTCGGCCCAATGCCGACGCCTGCGATCGCCTACCTGACGCGTACCTTCCACGCTGAAGCCGGTATTGTGATCAGTGCCTCGCACAACCCGCATGATGACAACGGTATCAAGTTCTTCTCGGGTCAAGGCACCAAGCTGCCGGACGAGATCGAGCTGATGATCGAAGAGCTGTTGGATGCGCCGATGACGGTGGTGGAGTCGAGCAAGCTGGGCAAAGTATCGCGGATCAACGACGCGTCTGGTCGTTATATCGAATTCTGCAAAAGCAGCGTGCCCAGCAGCACCAATTTTGCCGGTTTGAAGATCGTAGTCGACTGCGCCCATGGTGCGACTTACAAGGTCGCGCCGAGCGTATTCAAAGAGCTGGGCGCGCAGGTAACCGTGCTCTCCGCTCAGCCAAACGGCTTGAACATCAATGATAACTGCGGCTCCACTCACATGGAGCAGTTGCAGGCGGCGGTTCTGGCCGAGCACGCCGATTTGGGCATCGCCTTTGATGGCGACGGCGATCGCGTGCTGATGGTCGACCACACCGGTACTGTGGTTGACGGTGATGACCTGCTGTTCATCATCGCTCGCGACCTGCACGAGCGGAACAAGCTGCACGGCGGTGTCGTCGGAACATTGATGAGTAACCTTGGGCTTGAGCTGGCATTGGCAGACCTTGGGATTCCCTTTGTCCGTGCCAACGTCGGTGACCGTTATGTGATCGCGGAGCTGCTGGAGCGTAACTGGTTGGTCGGCGGCGAGAATTCGGGGCACATTGTGTGCTTCCAGCACACCACCACGGGTGACGCAATTATTGCGGCGCTGCAAGTGCTGTTGGCGTTGCGTCGTCGCGAGGAGAGCCTGGCTCAGGCGCGCCAAGCGCTGCGCAAGTGCCCGCAAGTGCTGTTGAATGTGCGTTTTGCCGGCGGCGAAAATCCGATCGAACACCCTGCCGTCAAAGAGGCTTGCGAGCGTGTGAACCTGGCAATGGCGGGGCGTGGGCGGGTGTTGTTGCGCAAGTCTGGCACAGAGCCTCTGGTGCGCGTCATGGTCGAAGGTGAAGACGAAACACAGGTTCGCGGCCATGCCGAAGACCTGGCAAAACTGGTAACTGAAGTTTGCGCCTGAATTCGGCTTGCCAGTGATGATGCGGTTGGGTAACATCTGCGCCCACTTTGACCGACGAGGTACAGCATGCGTCGCACTATGGTAGCTGGTAACTGGAAGATGCACGGTACCCGCGCCAGTGTCGCTGAGCTGATCAACGGCCTTCGTCACTTGGCCTTGCCTGGCAGTGTTGATGTTGCGGTTTTTCCGCCTTGCTTGCATATCAGCCAAGTGGTTGATGGTTTGGAAGGCAAGTCGATCCAGGTCGGCGCGCAGAATTCTGCGGTAGAGCCCATGCAAGGTGCGTTGACCGGTGAGATTTCGCCGAGTCAGCTGGTTGATGCGGGTTGTGCATATGTACTTGTCGGGCACTCCGAGCGCCGTCAGATGATGGGCGAGCGTGATGAAACGCTCAACCGCAAGTTTGCAGCAGCACAGGCTTGTGGTCTGACTCCGATACTGTGCATAGGGGAAACCCTTGAGCAGCGTGAGTCGGGCAAAACGCTTGAAGTTGTCTCGCGTCAGCTGGGCAGCATCATCGAGGAGCTGGGTGTGGGTGCGTTTGCAAACGCAGTAATTGCTTACGAGCCGGTCTGGGCCATTGGTACCGGGCTGACTGCTACACCGCAACAGGCGCAGGATGTGCACGCAGCCATCCGCGCTCAGTTGGCGGCAGAGAATTCTGAGGTCGCACAAGGTGTGCGGCTTCTATACGGCGGCAGCGTGAAGGCGGCCAATGCGGTCGAACTGTTCGGCATGCCGGATATCGATGGGGGGCTCATTGGTGGAGCTTCCCTGAATGCAGATGAGTTCGGTGCGATTTGTCGCGCCGCGGGAAACTGAAAAAATGCTGGAAACAGTCGTAGTCGTTTTTCATCTGTTGGCTGCCCTGGGCGTAGTTGCCCTGGTTTTGCTGCAACAGGGTAAAGGTGCGGATGCTGGTGCGTCTTTCGGTGCAGGTGCTTCAAATACTGTATTCGGAAGCCAAGGTTCCTCTACCTTTCTTAGTAAGTTTACTGCTATACTTGCCGCCGGTTTCTTCATAACCAGCTTAGGGTTAGGTTACTTTGCTAAAGAGAAAGCTCATGTGCTGACTCAAGTAGGTTTGCCAAACCCGGCAGTGTTGGAAGTACCCAAAGCAAAACCGGCTTCTGATGATGTCCCGGTGCTTCAAGAGCAAAAGTCGGCTACTCCAGCGACTGACGTACCTCCAGCTCAAGAGCAGAAGTAAGAAGGGTTGTAAGCGCTGTATTGCCGAGGTGGTGGAATTGGTAGACACGCAACCTTGAGGTGGTTGTGCCCATAGGGTGTAGGGGTTCGAGTCCCCTTCTCGGTACCAATTATCAGGAGAGCCCGCTGTTGCGGGCTTTCTTGTAGGTGGAAGGTTACATTGACCCTGTAAGGGATCGGTCGTATACTTCCGCCCCAGCTTTGTCGCGGGGTGGAGCAGTCTGGTAGCTCGTCGGGCTCATAACCCGAAGGTCGTCGGTTCAAATCCGGCCCCCGCAACCAGTTTTAGCGGAGCCCCTTTTAAGGGGCTTTTTGTTAGCTGGACACTTTCAACGCCGCTGTTCGACGGCGTTTCAAGGATGGGCGTTTCGCCCATTTTTTTATTTTGCACAGCATGCACATACATGCACGAGGGGGTTCAGGTGTCGAGCAAGCTAGAAGAGTTGCAGGCCTTGCTGGCCCCGGTGATCGTGGCCCTAGGCTATGAATGCTGGGGTATTGAGTTTTCGGCTCAAGGTCGCCACTCAATGTTGCGCGTTTATATCGATAAAGAGGGCGGCGTGCTGGTGGACGATTGTGCCATTGTCAGCCGTCAGATCAGCGGTGTGCTGGATGTTGAAGATCCAATCGCTGTTGAATATACCCTCGAAGTTTCCTCGCCAGGCATGGAACGCCCACTGTTCACTATTGATCAGTTTGCAAAATTTGCCGGTGAACAAGTGAAGATCAAGCTGCGATCGCCATTCGAAGGGCGACGCAATTTTCAGGGCCTTCTGCGCGGTGTAGAAGAGCAGGATGTCGTGGTGCAGGTAGAAGACCATGAGTTCCTGTTGCCGATCGATATGATCGACAAGGCCAACATTATTCCCAGTTTTGACTGAGACGCGGATCCCGCGGATCCAATGGCTTGCGAAAGGCGAGGCGTACGATGAGCAAAGAAGTACTGCTGGTTGTTGAGTCGGTATCCAATGAAAAGGGCGTACCGGCAAACGTGATTTTTGAAGCGCTGGAGCTGGCCCTGGCCACTGCTACCAAAAAGCGTTTTGAAGACGAAGTGGATCTGCGTGTGGAAATCAACCGCCACACCGGTGCCTATGAGACTTTCCGTCGTTGGACGGTCGTCGAAGAAGCCGATCTTGATGATCCGGCCATCGAAACCTGGCCAAGCAAGGTTGCCGAAACGCATCCTGGCTCCAGCGTTGGTGATGTAGTCGAAGAAAAGATCGAGTCTATCGAGTTCGGCCGCATTGCTGCACAGACCGCCAAACAGGTCATCGTGCAGAAGGTTCGCGAAGCTGAACGCGCTCAAGTCGTTGACGCTTATCGCGAGCGCCTGGGTGAGATCATCTCCGGCACCGTGAAAAAAGTCACCCGCGATAACGTGATCGTCGATTTGGGTAACAACGCCGAAGCGTTGTTGGCTCGCGAAGACATCATTTCTCGCGAAACTTTCCGTGTTGGCGTGCGTTTGCGTGCGCTGCTCAAGGAAATCCGCACCGAGAACCGCGGCCCTCAACTGATCCTGTCGCGTACCGCGCCGGAAATGTTGATCGAGCTGTTCCGTATCGAAGTGCCGGAAATTGCCGAAGGCCTGATCGAAGTCATGGCTGCGTCCCGCGACCCGGGTTCGCGCGCCAAGATCGCGGTTCGGTCCAAGGACAAACGCATCGACCCGCAGGGCGCTTGCATTGGTATGCGCGGTTCGCGCGTCCAGGCAGTGTCGGGCGAATTGGGCGGTGAGCGTGTGGACATCGTGCTGTGGGACGATAACCCGGCGCAGTTCGTGATCAACGCCATGTCGCCGGCTGAAGTGGCGGCAATTATCGTTGACGAAGATGCCCATGCAATGGACATCGCCGTTGGCGCAGACAATCTGGCTCAGGCCATTGGTCGTGGTGGTCAGAACGTGCGTCTGGCCAGCCAACTGACCGGCTGGACCCTGAACGTGATGACCGAATCGGACATCCAGGCTAAGCAGCAAGCTGAAACCGGTGACATCCTGCGCAACTTCATCGACGAGCTGGAAGTCGACGAAGATTTGGCGCAGGTGCTGGTAGATGAAGGCTTCACCAGCCTGGAAGAGATTGCCTACGTACCGTTGGAAGAAATGCTCAACATCGACGGCTTTGACGAAGACACCGTCAACGAGCTTCGCGCTCGGGCCAAGGATCGTTTGTTGACTAAAGCCATCGCTACTGAGGAAAAGCTGGCAGACGCCCATCCGGCCGAAGACCTACTCTCGCTTGAGGGTATGGACAAGGATTTGGCGATGGAACTGGCGGTGCGCGGCGTAATTACCCGCGAAGACCTGGCCGAGCAGTCTATTGACGATCTGCTCGACATCGACGGCATTGACGATGATCGTGCCGGCAAGTTGATCATGGCCGCCCGAGCCCATTGGTTCGAGTAACTAGGCGCGGCCTGAGGAGAGAAGTGCATGACGCAAGTCACGGTGAAACAACTGGCCGATGAGGTCAAAACACCGGTAGAGCGCCTGTTGCAGCAGATGCGTGAGGCAGGTCTGCCGCACACCGCCGCCGACGAAGGTGTGAGCGACAGTGAGAAGCAGTCTTTGCTGACTCACTTGAAGAGCAGCCACAAGGCGAAAGTGGAAGAACCGCGCAAGATTACATTGCAGCGCAAAACCACCAGCACCCTGCGTGTTGCTGGTAGCAAAAGCATCAGCGTTGAAGTACGCAAGAAGAAAGTCTTCGTACAACGCAGCCCGGAAGAAATCGAAGCCGAGCGCAAACGCGATCTGGAAGAACGTCGTGCAGTAGAAAATGCTGCTCGTCAGAAGGCTGAAGAAGAAACCAAGCGTCGCGCCGAAGAAGAAGCGCGTCGCCAGCCTACTGCCGCGCAACCTGCTGCTGACGCAGTTGCCGCGCCAAGCGCTCCTGTTGAAGCTGTGCGTGAGGCCGCTCCGGTTGCCGCCGCTCCAGCGCCTGCAGCAGACGCCCGCAAGCGCGACGAACCTCGTCGCCCGGACAAACCTCGTGCCGACGACAACAATCGTCGCAGTGGCGGTGGTGATGGTGAGCGTAAAAACGCTCCGCATCGTGCTTCGGTCAAAGAGAAAGCGCCTGCTCCACGCGTTGCTCCACGTACCACCGACGAAGAAAGCGACAGCTTCCGTCGTGGTGGTCGCGGCAAGGCCAAGCTGAAAAAGCGCAACGCTCACGGTTTCCAGAGCCCAACCGGCCCTGTCGTGCGTGATGTGCAGATCGGCGAGACCATTTCTGTTGGCGATCTCGCCAATCAGATGTCGGTCAAAGCGGCTGAAATCATCAAGTTCATGTTCAAACTGGGTACTCCAGCGACCATCAACCAGGTGCTTGATCAGGAAACTGCTCAACTGGTAGCCGAAGAACTGGGCCACAAAGTGACCCTGGTCAGCGACACTGCCCTGGAAGACTCCCTGGCCGAGTCCCTGAAGTTTGAAGGTGAGACGTTCTCCCGTGCGCCAGTCGTGACCGTAATGGGCCACGTTGACCATGGTAAAACGTCGCTGCTCGACTACATTCGTCGTGCCAAGGTAGCTGCTGGCGAAGCCGGCGGTATCACCCAGCACATCGGTGCGTACCACGTTGAAACCGAACGCGGCATGGTCACCTTCCTCGACACCCCGGGTCACGCCGCGTTTACCGCAATGCGTGCCCGTGGTGCCAAGGCGACTGACATCGTGATTCTGGTAGTTGCAGCGGACGACGGCGTAATGCCGCAGACCATTGAAGCTGTCCAGCACGCCAAGGCTGCTGGTGTTCCACTGGTTGTTGCAGTGAACAAAATCGACAAACCGGGCGCCGATCTTGATCGCATCCGTAGCGAGCTGTCGGTTCACGGCGTGACGTCCGAAGAGTGGGGCGGTGATACGCCATTCGTTTCGGTTTCGGCGAAAGTCGGTACCGGTGTAGACGAATTGCTCGAAGCGGTCCTGCTGCAAGCTGAAGTACTCGAACTGAAAGCAACCCCTTCGGCCCCAGGTCGCGGTGTTGTGGTTGAATCGCGTCTCGACAAAGGTCGTGGCCCGGTTGCAACTGTTTTGGTTCAAGACGGTACTCTGCGCCAAGGCGACATGGTGCTGGTCGGTTCGAACTATGGCCGCGTACGTGCCATGCTCGACGAGAACGGCAAGCCAATCAAGGAAGCCGGTCCTTCCATCCCTGTCGAGATTCTCGGCCTGGACGGTACCCCGGACGCTGGCGACGAGATGAGCGTGCTGTCGGACGAGAAGAAAGCCCGTGAAGTGGCTCTGTTCCGTCAAGGCAAGTTCCGCGAAGTCAAATTGGCTCGCGCTCACGCCGGCAAGCTGGAAAACATCTTCGAAAACATGGGCCAGGCAGAGAAGAAGACGCTTAACATCGTCCTCAAATCTGACGTCCGTGGTTCTCTCGAAGCGTTGAACGGCGCCTTGAATGGCCTGGGTAACGACGAAGTGCAAGTGCGTGTTGTCGGTGGCGGCGTAGGTGGTATCACCGAATCCGACGCCAACCTGGCACTCGCTTCCAACGCTGTACTGTTTGGCTTCAACGTGCGTGCCGATGCTGGCGCTCGCAAGATCGTCGAGCAGGAAGGCCTGGACATGCGTTATTACAACGTCATCTACGACATCATCGAAGACGTCAAGAAAGCCCTTACCGGCATGCTTGGCAGCGACGTTCGGGAGAATATCCTGGGTATCGCCGAGGTGCGTGACGTGTTCCGCTCGCCGAAGTTCGGCGCGATCGCAGGTTGCATGGTTATCGAAGGTGTTGTGCACCGTAACCGTCCAATCCGCGTACTGCGTGAAGACATCGTTATCTTCGAAGGCGAGCTGGAATCCCTGCGCCGCTTCAAAGACGACGCTTCCGAAGTGCGTGCCGGCATGGAATGCGGTATCGGCGTCAAGAGCTACAACGACGTCAAAGCTGGCGACAAGATCGAAGTTTACGAGAAGGTCCAGGTTGCTCGTAGCCTCTAACTCTCGCACTTCAGGAGCCACGCAGTGTGTGGGCATGCAAATGCCCCGCGCAGCGTTCGGACTCTAAACGCAACGCCCGGTCTGGCTTTTGTCAGGCCGGGCGTTTGCCGCTTTCAGACCCCACGGGTTTCACCGTGTGGCAGTAACAGGTAACAAGACATGGCAAAAGAATACAGCCGTACCCAGCGTATCGGCGATCAGATGCAGCGCGAGCTGGCCCAACTGATCCGTCGCGAAGTCAAAGATCCACGCGTTGGCCTGGTGACCATCACCGCCGTTGAAGTGAGCCGTGACGTAGGTCACGCCAAGATCTTCATCACCGTGATGGGGCAGGACAGCAGCGAAGAAATCGCGCAAAGCATCAAGGTGCTCAATTCCGCCGCAGGTTTCCTGCGCATGCAGTTGGCCCGTGAAATGAAGCTGCGCAGCGTTCCCCAGTTGCATTTCCACTACGACGAAAGCGTCGTACGGGGTGCGCACCTGTCGGCACTGATCGAGCGCGCCGTGGCGGAAGACAATCACCACCCGTCCACACCTGAAGACGCCAAGGAGTAAGCGGTGGCTCAGGTCAAACGTATCCGTCGCAACGTCAGCGGCATCATCCTGCTCGACAAGCCCATTGGTTTTACCTCCAATGCTGCCTTGCAGAAGGTTCGCTGGCTGCTCAATGCCGAGAAGGCCGGGCACACCGGTAGCCTCGACCCGCTGGCCACCGGCGTACTGCCGTTGTGCTTTGGCGAGGCGACCAAGTTCTCGCAGTACCTGCTCGATTCCGACAAGGGTTACGAAACCCTGATGCAACTGGGCAAAACCACCACCACGGCGGATGCCGAAGGTGATGTTTTGCAGGTTCGCGACGTGACCGTTGGTCGTGCTGATATTGAAGCTGCTTTACCCGGTTTTCGCGGGAAAATCAGCCAGATACCGCCGATGTACTCCGCGCTCAAGCGTGATGGGCAGCCACTTTACAAACTGGCACGTGCGGGCGAAGTAGTGGAGCGTGAACCGCGTTCTGTTACTATTGCGCGCTTGGAATTGCTCGCCTGTGAAGGCGACACTGCCCGCTTGGCCGTGGACTGCAGCAAAGGCACCTATATCCGTACCCTGGTGGAAGATATTGGTGAACAGCTCGGTTGCGGCGCGTACGTTGCAGAACTGCGACGCACACAGGCTGGCCCTTTCAGCCTGGCGCAGACCGTCACGCTGGAAGAGTTGGAAGCCGTACACGCCGAGGGCGGCAATGAAGCGGTTGATCGCTTCCTGATGCCATCGGACAGCGGTTTGCTCGATTGGCCATTGCTGCACTTCTCGGAGCACAGCGCGTTCTACTGGCTTAACGGCCAACCGGTACGCGCCCCGGATGCCCCGAAGTTCGGCATGGTGCGAGTACAAGATCACAACGGTCGCTTTATCGGTATCGGTGAAGTGAGCGAAGACGGGCGCATCGCGCCACGTCGACTGATTCGGTCAGAATGACCGGACGAGTGTGGCTGTTAACAGGCACGGTCAACACTCATTTTTAGATACAGGGATTTGTCCCTGGCCTGTTGAGATCACCCTTTGGGTGGTTTCCTGAAAAAGGATTGCCTCATGGCTCTCGACGTTCAAGAAAAAGCACAAATCGTAGCTGACTATCAGCAAGCTGTTGGTGACACTGGTTCGCCAGAAGTGCAAGTTGCACTGCTGACCCACAACATCAACAAGCTGCAAGGTCACTTCAAGGCCAACGGTAAAGATCACCACTCCCGTCGTGGTCTGATCCGCATGGTAAACCAGCGCCGTAAGCTGCTGGACTACCTGAAAGGTAAAGATCTGGGCCGTTACCAGGCTCTGATCGCTCGCCTGGGTCTGCGTCGCTAATAAGCGATTGCGCTAGAGGTTGGTTGTCTGTCGTGTGTCAGTGGGATTCCCGCTGGTTCATGGCAGGCTCCCAGCCTCAAGTTTTATCTGGATACACGTTTTACCCTGGACCAGGATCGGGCCGATTCCCGACATTGCCCAAGAATTTCGCAAGAAGACAAGTTCCCCAAGAGCCACAAAGAAGGTAGGACACCGTGAACCCGGTTATCAAAAAATTCCAGTTCGGTCAGTCGACCGTTACCCTCGAGACAGGCCGTATCGCCCGTCAAGCCTCCGGCGCAGTGCTGGTTACCGTTGACGACGACGTCACCGTATTGGTGACCGTTGTGGGTGCCAAGCACGCGGACCCAAGCAAAGGCTTTTTCCCTCTTTCCGTTCACTACCAGGAAAAAACTTACGCTGCCGGTAAGATCCCTGGCGGTTTCTTCAAGCGCGAAGGTCGTCCTTCCGAGAAAGAAACCCTGACTTCCCGACTGATCGATCGTCCGATCCGTCCGCTGTTCCCGGAAGGTTTCATGAACGAAGTGCAGGTTGTCTGCACCGTCGTTTCCACCAGCAAGAAAACCGATCCGGACATCGCTGCGATGATCGGTACCTCGGCTGCGCTGGCAATCTCCGGTATTCCTTTCGATGGCCCGATCGGCGCTGCCCGTGTTGCTTTCCATGAAAGCACCGGCTACCTGCTGAACCCGACTTACGAGCAACAGAAAGCATCGAGCCTGGACATGGTCGTTGCCGGTACCTCGGAAGCTGTATTGATGGTTGAATCGGAAGCCAAAGAGCTGACCGAAGACCAGATGCTGGGCGCGGTGCTGTTTGCTCACGACGAGTTTCAGGTTGTGATCAACGCCGTTAAAGAATTGGCTGCTGAAGCTGCCAAGCCGACATGGGCCTGGGCGCCACAGCCTGAAGCCACTGCATTGCTGGGCGCTATCCGTGCCGAGTTCGGCGACGCGATCTCCCAGGCTTATGCCATCACCGTCAAGGCCGACCGTTACGCTCGCCTGGGCGAGTTGAAGGACCAGGTTGTTGCCAAGCTGTCCGGTGAAGAAGGCCAGCCTTCTTCCAGCGAAGTCAAAGCTGCTTTCGGCGAAATCGAATACCGCACCGTTCGCGAAAACATCGTTAACGGCAAGCCACGTATCGACGGTCGCGACACCAAGACCGTACGCCCGCTGAACATCGAAGTCGGCGTTCTGCCGAAGACTCACGGTTCGGCGCTGTTCACCCGTGGCGAAACGCAGGCCCTGGTCGTTGCCACTCTGGGTACTGCCCGTGATGCCCAACTGCTGGACACCCTGGAAGGCGAGAAAAAAGACCCGTTCATGCTGCACTACAACTTCCCTCCGTTCTCGGTAGGTGAGTGTGGTCGCATGGGTGGTGCTGGTCGTCGCGAAATCGGTCACGGCCGCCTGGCTCGTCGTTCGATTGCCGCCATGCTGCCTGCTGCTGACGTGTTCCCGTACACCATTCGTGTTGTGTCGGAAATCACCGAGTCCAACGGTTCCAGCTCCATGGCTTCGGTCTGCGGTGCTTCCCTGGCGCTGATGGACGCCGGTGTGCCGATGAAGGCGCCGGTAGCCGGTATCGCCATGGGCCTGGTTAAAGAAGGCGAGAAGTTCGCCATCCTGACTGACATCCTGGGTGACGAAGACCACTTGGGCGACATGGACTTCAAAGTAGCCGGTACCGCTAAAGGTGTTACCGCGCTGCAGATGGACATCAAGATCAAAGGCATCACCGAAGAAATCATGGAGATCGCTCTGGGCCAAGCCCTGGAAGCGCGCCTGAATATCCTCGGCCAGATGAACCAGATCATTGGTCAGTCGCGTACCGAGCTGTCGGAAAATGCTCCGACCATGATCGCGATGAAAATCGACACCGACAAAATCCGTGATGTTATCGGTAAAGGCGGCGCGACCATCCGTGCGATCTGTGAAGAGACCAAGGCTTCGATCGACATCGAAGACGACGGCTCGATCAAGATCTTCGGCGAAACCAAAGAAGCTGCAGAAGCTGCGCGTCAGCGCGTTCTGGGCATCACCGCTGAGGCCGAGATCGGCAAGATCTACGTCGGTAAGGTTGAGCGCATCGTCGACTTCGGCGCATTCGTCAACATCCTGCCGGGCAAAGACGGTCTGGTTCACATCTCCATGCTGAGCGATGCTCGCGTAGAGAAAGTGACCGACATTCTGAAAGAAGGCCAGGAAGTGGAAGTGCTGGTACTGGACGTGGACAACCGCGGCCGTATCAAGCTGTCCATCAAGGACGTAGCAGCAGCCAAGGCTTCGGGCGTTTAATTACCCGCAAGCTTCACGCTGAAAAGAGGACCCTTCGGGGTCCTTTTTTTACGCCTGCAGAAAATGTCTAAAAATCAGGCGCTTAGTTATATCTAAAAACCGCAACTTGCATGCAGTCATGGCTGCCTTCATGCAAGTTGCACGATTTCGAAAATCCATGATTTTGTTAAGTTGTTGTTTTATAAGGTTTTTTATTTGAAAAGTAACTTGGCACAGTGCCTGCAATATCCCTGTTAACGCTGCAGCATCAAGGTTCACACACTGCAGTCTTTCAATAAAACAGGAGTTACTCGTATGAAGAAGTTCGCTCTCGCTACCGCAACTGCTACTGCTCTGACCCTGGCCATGGCTAACGCTGCCTTCGCCCAGCCTTCCCAGGCGCCTATGACTTTGGCAGCCGGCGAAATGACCCAGGCCAAAGAGTCGACTTCGGACACTTGGATCACTACTAAAGTTAAAGCTGATCTGCTGACCGAGAAAGGCATTCCTGGTTCGGACATCAAGGTTGAGACCAACAAAGGCGTGGTTTCCCTGTCCTCGACAGTAGCAATCTCCGACTCGCAGAAAGCGACCGCTGTAGCGATCACCAAGCGCATCAAAGGTGTAACCGCAGTTTCGGCTGACGGCCTGCTGGCTGGCGGCGCTGTTAAGGCTGACAACATCGACAAATCCAAAGATGCCACTTCGGACACTTGGATCACTACCAAAGTGAAAGCTGATCTGGTCACAGAGAAAGGCATTCCTGGTACCGACATCAAAGTCGAAACCAACAAGGGTGTAGTTTCCCTGTCCTCTTCTGTCGCAGTGACCGAAGCACAGAAAACCACCGCGGTGAATATCACCAAGAAAATCAAAGGCGTTAAAGCTGTATCGGCCGATGGCCTGAAAGCAGAGTAACGCTACATTATTCGTTTGAATCGAACGGCGGCGGCTTAGGGTGAGTTAGATTTCCACCCAACGCACCTCTGGAGTTCATGCGACCGACCACACGGATGTGGTCATTACAGGCCCCGGCACTTGTGTCGGGGCCTGTTCTATTGCGGGGCAGGTATTGCTGTAACCCTCAACTCAAGGTTACAAGGCTGCTGTGGCGAGCGCGCTTGCTCGCCACAGGGCGCAAGACTCACAGCCAGCCGCCGATTACTCGGCGTCCAGGTGCAGTGGCGTAATGACTCGGCCATCCTTCTCGGCTTGCCCCAGGTTGGCGTCAATGAAGTACACCCGGTCATCTTGTAACTGGCCCTTGTCCACCAGGTAGTCCTTGATGGTACTGGCCCGGTCCTGGCCGAGTTGGCGCAGCAGCACATCACTGGCGCTCCAAAACTTGATCACGCCGTCACGCAGCTTCGCGGTGCGCTCGTCACTGCTCAGGTCTTTCCACTGCGCCGGAGGTTGTTGTTTCAGGCGGGTGCGGTAGATACCTTCCAGCAACGGCGCTTTTTCTTTTTCAGGTACTTCCAGCAGCGATGCCTGGGCCGGGACTTTGTCCCCGCGGCGCTGGAGTATCTTGTAGTAGTTGTATTGGTATTCACGCTCAAGACGTTCGGCGGCGATGAACGGGCCATCGCTGCTTGCAGCCGCAGTGCCTTCGATTTCCAGGCGCAGGGTAGGGCGCTCTTTCAGCGCCTTGGCCAGGGTGTTAAGCGCGCCTTCGGCGTCCTTGCTCAAATCGCTGGAGCCCGCAGCGAAAGACACCGTACCGAGGTCTTCCGAGCCGCCACCGCTGACCAGCCCGCCAATGAACTTGAATGGCGACGTAGCCGCGCGCACCACCAGGTTCCGCAGGGTTTGCCACACAATCGGCATCACGCTGAATTGCGGGTTGTTCAGGTCACCCGTCACCGGCAACTCCAGCGAGATTTTGCCGTCGCTGTCTTTGAGCAGTGCAATCGCCAGGCGAATCGGCAAGTCCACCGCATCGGCGCTGTCGACCTTGTCACCCAGTTGCAGCTGTTCAATCACCACTTTGTTCTGCGCCTTCAACTGGCCTTTGGTGATCACGTAGTGCAGGTCGAGGTTCAGGCGGCCCTTGCGGATACGGAAGCCCGCGAACTTGCCGGAGTAAGGCGTCAATGTAGTCAGTTCGACGCGCTTGAAGCTGGTGGCAATATCCAGCGCCGCCATTGGGTTAAATGGGTTCACAGCACCTTTGATAGTCACCGGCGCATAGCGATCCACCTTGCCGTTGATATCGACGCTGGCCGGTTTGGCCTGACGACTATCAATAGTGCCGATCTGCCCGTTGAGTTGTTGAACGGCCGTGGCGAAGTTCGGCGTGAGGCTGAAGTCGGCAAAGTTGGCCGAGCCGTCGTTGATCGCGATTTGCCCGATGTGAATGCCCAAAGGCTTGTCTTTACTGGCGGCAGGTTTGGCTGCCGATGAGCGGCCAATGTCGGCGGGCTGCGGGATCAGCAAGTCGTCGATGTTGGTCGTGCGGTCATCGTTGATCATGAAACGCACATAGGGTTGCAGCAGGTTGACCTTGTCGATCGACACGCTGTCGCCGTGTTGATAGTTCACGCCTTCCAGCACCAGGCGCTGCCACTTGAGGAAGTCGCGGGTCTTGAGGGTGTCGAGGGTGTGCAACTGATCGACCTGAGCATTGCCGGTTACCTGAAGTGCCAGCGGGTCAATGCTTTTCAGGTTCACATTGAGGTTGCTGCCGAGCATGCCACTGCGCAGTTCCAGCCGAATAAACGGGCTGATATACGCCTGCGCTACCCGTAGGTCGATGTCTTGGGTGGTGACGTTGAGCTTGGCACTGACCGGGTTGAGGTTGACCGCGCCGGTAGCCTGAATTTTGCCTTGCTTGCCCAGGCCGGTGTCGAGCTTCAGGTTAAACGGGCTCTGGTTGAGACTGTCGAAGTTCTGCACGTCGACATTCAGCGGCCCCAGTTCCAGCGCTACTGCCGGGTTGGCCTGACGGTCGGCCAAGTGCACCTGATAGTTGCGCAACTGCACATCTTTGAGCAGCACTTGCCACGGTTTGCTCGGCGCCGCAGGTGCAGCTTTGGGCGAATCGGCGGTTGCCGGGGCGGTGGCCGGTTCCGTCGCCCTGGAAGGTTTGCTCGGTTGGCTGGCAAACAGTTTCTGCCAGTCCAGTTGGCCATCGGCTTCGCGGGCGGCCCATGTTTCCAGTTTATTGCTGCGAATCTTGCCGACAATGACCTGCTGCTTGGCCAAATCTACTGTGGTTTCGCTGATGTCCAGGCGTTCCAGGCGTGCCAGCGGGCGACCATCCGGCGCTTTGATCGCGAAGGGCGCGATGCTCGCGGCGGTGTTGGTCAGCTTCAATTCGGTTTGTTTGTCGAGGCTGAAGGTGTAGTCGGTGCTGAAATTCAGTACACCGTTTTCCAGCACCAATGGCACCGCGTCACGTACGTACGGCCACCAGGCTTTCATCTTGCCGTCGGTGACTTTCAGCGTGCCCTTGGACGTGATCGGTACCAGGCTGAAATTACCTTTCCAGTCAATTTGCCCACCCTCCGGGCCTGCGGCCACCAAGGTCATGTCGGCATTATCTTCCGGCAGCGTGCTGAGGTTTTTCAGCTCAAAGTCTAGCGTGTCGTAGAGGAATTCAATCGGTTCACTGGGGCGCAAGTCTTGAAAGTGCACATAGCCGCCCGCCAGCTTGATGCTGTCGATGCGCAATGGGAACGGTTTTGCGTTCGGGTCGGCCGGGGTCGGCTCACTCGGCGGCACCTTGAACAGTTGCGCCAGGTTCAGTTGGCCGGATTTGTCAAACAGCAGCTCGGTCTTGGGTTTATCCAGCTGCACATCGGCCAAGTGCAGGGCACGGGTCCACAGGCTGTCGATCTGCAGGTTGGCATAGAGGCGTTCAAAACCCAGTTGTTCTTTGCCGGGTTCGCCGATTTTCAGGCCCCAAAGGGTCACTTCAAGGCTGAACGGGTTGAGCTCGATACGCTCAATGCGCGCCGGCACTGTGGCGTAATTGGCCAACTGTTGGTTGGCAATGCGAAGGGCGATGCCCGGCAAAATCAAAAAGCCCAGCAAACTGTACAGAGCAAGCGCGACCAACAAGGCGCCGGTGGTGCGAATCAAACCTTTGGGCATGGGTGACGCCAACTATGTCAAACGAGAGTGTCTTGGAGTATGGCACGGGTTTTCGGTTCCGAAGCACCCGGCCTTTTGAGACAAGTCCTACAGTTGCAGAATCAGCGTTTTCAGCGGCGGCTGCTGGTCCTGGGACGGAAAGTCAGCGCCAGGTGCCATGATCTGCCAGTCGCGTACCGGGCGGCCGGCTTTTTCGGCGCAGCGCAGTACCTGTTCACGCCAATCATCCATGCTGACTTTTGCCAAATTATTGCAGCAGATCAGCACGCCATTTTCGGCAGTCGCCAACAGCGCAGGCTTTAGCAAGCTCTGGTAGTCGCGTAGCAGGTCGACGGTGCCGAAGGCGCTCTTGGCCCACGCTGGCGGGTCAAGCAGCACCAAGTCATATTGACGTTGCTCAAGGTGTGGATAGCTCGGCAGCTTATGCCCGCGACGTTGGGTGATCGGCAAGCCCGCGAGTTGGCGAATCGCCGGGAAATAGTCGGACTGCACAAACGCCATGCCCGGCAATTTCGGGTTCAGCAGGCCGTTTTCACGACCGACCGCCAGGTTGCCCTCGGCAAAGTCCAGGTTGCACACCTCACTGGCGCCGCCGGCTGCCGCGCTCAAGCCAACCCCACAGGTGTAGGCGAACAGGTTCAGCACGCTTTTGCCGGCGCTGTGCGCCTTGACCCAGCCGCGCGTGTTGCGCAGGTCGAGGAACAGCAGTGGGTCCTGCCCGGCATGGCGCCCACGGACACGGTAATTGAGGCCCCACTCATGGCCGATCAAGTCTTGCAGTGCCTCGGGTTGCGCCCGGTACACCGTGTCTTCACGGTCGACTCGCGAGTTGCCACGCGAGCGGTCGTTGTACACCAGCAACAACTCCAGGCCCATGAACTGGTTGATCTGTTGGTGCAGGTCCAGCAGGTCCGCTGTTTCCAGCGATTGATGGAAGCTTTGCACCAGCAGTTGCGGGCCGTAACGGTCGATGGTCAGGCCGCCGGCGCCTTCCTGGCTGCCGTGGAACAGCCGGTAGCAGTCGGTGCCTTGGGCATGCAACTCGTTGATCAGGTCTTGGCGATGATTGAGAGCGGCGCGCAGCGCCTGATTCAAAGGAGTCATGAAGCGCGCCTTACAGGGTAAATGTGGGCGCGGAGTTTAACAGCTATGCGGCGCCGGCCACATCAGCCCCGTCCATCGATGGCCACGTTGCGTCGAACTTAGCGCTTCAGGTGTTTGTCGATCAGGCCGTCCACTACGCCGGGTTCGACGGCGTTCATCAACGTCACAAACGCGTAGATGCCTTGGCCTTTGACATCATGCGGATACCCTGCGACGACGGGTAGTCGGCTTGTGAGCTGCGCCGCGCACGGCATCGGCGATGGGGAATGTGCTGGTCGAACATGAGCGGTGCTTATTCTTGTTTTCGGGACACGTCACAAGATGCACGCTGTGGGGGAGGGTTCAATGCCAACGTCCAAACGAACGTTGGCCTTGCTGGCAGGCTTCAGCCGCGGTGACGACCGCGGAAGTAGTTGATCAAGCCCTGAGTCGACGCGTCGTCAGCCAGGGTTTCTTCGGCGCCGGTCAGGCGGTTGTACACGCCTTTGCCCAACTCTTTACCCAGTTCAACGCCCCATTGGTCGAAGGCATTGATGCCCCAGACCACGCTTTGCACAAACACTTTGTGTTCATACATCGCGACCAGTGCGCCCAGACGGCGCGGGCTGATGCGCTCCACCACGAGGGTGTTGCTTGGGCGGTTGCCAGGAATAACCTTGTGCGGTGCCAGCTTCTGCACCTCGGCTTCCGGTATGCCTTTTTCGCGCAGTTCGGCTTCGGCTTCGCTACGGGTTTTGCCCAGCATCAAGGCCTGGCTCTGCGACAGGCAGTTGGCGTACAGCCACTGGTGGTGGTCGGACACCGGGTTGAAGCTGACGATCGGCACGATGAAGTCGGCCGGGATCAGTTGGGTGCCTTGGTGCAGCAACTGGTGGTAAGCGTGTTGACCATTGCAACCCACGCCGCCCCAGATCACCGGGCCGGTATCGGTGGACACGGGCGTGCCGTCCTGGCGGACGCTCTTGCCGTTGGATTCCATGTCCAACTGTTGCAAATGTTTGGTGATGTTACGCAGGTAATGGTCGTACGGCAGGATCGCGTGGCTCTGCGCGCCCCAGAAGTTGCCGTACCACACGCCGAGCAGGCCCAGCAGTACGGGCATGTTCTGTTCGAACGGGGCGTTCTGGAAATGCTGGTCCATGGTGTAGGCACCGGACAGCAGTTCCTTGAAGTTCGACATGCCGATGGCCAGGGCGATTGGCAAACCGATTGCCGACCACAGCGAGTAACGACCGCCTACCCAGTCCCACATCGGGAATATGTTTTCTTCGCGAATACCGAAGGCCACCGCCGCCGCGTTATTGCTCGATACCGCGATGAAGTGGCGGTACAGCTCAGCTTCCGAACCACCCTGAGCCAAGTACAGGCGCGAGCGGCCTGGGCGTTTTTCAGGGTTTCGAGGGTATTGAAGGATTTCGACGAGACGATAAACAGCGTGGTCTCGGCGCGCAGCTTCATCGTCAGCTCGTGGAACTCGCTGCCGTCGATGTTCGCCAGGTAATGGCAGCGCACACCTTTGTGGGCGTAAGACAGCAGCGCTTCAGAGACCAGCTCCGGGCCGAGGAACGAGCCACCGATGCCGATGTTGACCACGTCAGTGATCGGCTTCTCGGTGTAACCACGCCACAGGCCATCGTGGATACGGCCGACCAGGTCAGTGATCTGGTTCAGCACTTTGTGCACGTCCGGCATGATGTTCACGCCGTTGACCGACAGCTTGTCGCCCACCGGGCGGCGCAAGGCGGTGTGCAGCGCCGGGCGGCCTTCGGATGAGTTGACGGGCTCGCCGGCGTACAGCGCGTCGATGGCGCCTTTAAGGTCGACTTCCTTGGCCAGGCCTACCAGCAAGTCGCGGGTTTCGCTGGTGATCAGGTTTTTCGAGTAATCGAGGAAAAGCCCGCAGCTGCTCAAGGTGAACTGTGAAAAGCGCTGGGGATCGGCATTGAACGCTTCGCGCATGCTGAAATCCTGCATGGCTTGGCGATGTTGATTGAGCGCTTGCCAGGCGGGCAGAGCGGTAACGTCATGAGGAGTGCGGTAGTACGCCATCGCTGCGGGTTTCCTTTTATTACGGGGACTGCCTTTAGGACACTTCAAGTGCCGGAACGTCCAGTCTTTCGTCAAGAGTGGGTTCCGCACAGCGCTAGCATGAGCGCCGGGCGATTACATTAAACCTAGCGTGTCGATATGTCTTGGCTTTGTCTGCGCTGTAGCCGGTACTTTTTTATACCGGCGCAGCAGGGAGGGCAAGCGGCGAGCAGTTTTTTGCAGAAAAACGCAAGCAGGATCAGGCCAGGTTCAGGTGCAGGTTGTCGATCAGGCGCGTCGCGCCCAAGTACGCCGCCACCAGAATCACCACATCACGGTCTTCAGGCGTCGCCGAGCGCAGGTGCACGCCGTGGCGCACTTCGAGGTAGTCCATGCGCAACCCGGCGGCTTCGATCAGTTGGACCTGCTCGGCTCGCAGCGTGGCGAAATCGTGATCACCGGCCTTGATGGCGGCGGCCATCTGGCTGAGGCTTCGGTACAGCACGGGGGCAATGGCGCGCTGCTCTTCGCTGAGGTAACCGTTACGCGATGACAGCGCCAGGCCATCGGCGGCACGCACGGTCGGCTCGCCGATGATCTGGATCGGCAGGTTCAGGTCATGCACCATGGCGCGGATCACCGCCAGTTGCTGGTAGTCCTTCTGGCCAAACACGGCCATGTCCGGCTGGACCATATTGAACAGCTTGTTGACGACCGTGGCCACGCCTTCGAAGTGCCCGGGGCGGCTGGCACCGCACAGGCCTTCGGACAGTTGCGGCACGCTGACGCGGGTTTGGCCGTTCATGCCACCGGGGTACATTTCGTCGACGGTTGGCGCGAACAACAGATTGCAGCCGGCTTGCAGGAGCTTTTCCTGGTCGGCGGCGAGCGTGCGCGGGTACTTATCCAAATCTTCGCCGGCGCCGAACTGCAGCGGGTTGACGAAAATACTCGCCACCACGAACTCCGATTGCTGCGCCGCCTTGCTCACAAGGGTGGCGTGGCCGCTGTGCAGATTGCCCATGGTAGGCACAAAGCCGATGCGCTTGCCGGCACTGCGTGCGTGGGCGACGGCCGCTCGCAGTTCTCGTACGGTTTTAACGGTGTTCATGCAGAAAATCCGTGTTCGGCGCCAGGGAAGGTAACGGCTTTGACTTCACTGACGTAGGCGCTCAGCGCGGCGTGGATGCTGTCTTGGCCAGCCATGAAGTTCTTCACGAACTTCGGCGCACGGCCGGTCAGTGTCAGGCCGAGCATGTCGTGCACCACCAGCACTTGGCCGTCGGTGGCGGAACCCGCGCCAATCCCGATCACCGGTACTTTGACCGCTTGCGTGATCTCTGCCGCCAGCTCGCTCGGCACGCATTCCAGCAAAATCATCGCGGCACCGGCTTGCTCCAGGGCAATCGCGTCCGCTCGCATCTGGCGCGCCTGGGCTTCGTTGCGGCCTTGAACCTTGTAGCCGCCGAGGATGTTCACCGACTGCGGTGTCAGCCCCATGTGTGCGCATACCGGCACACCGCGCTCAGCCAGCAGGCGGATCGACTCGGCGAGCCAGGCAGCGCCTTCGACCTTGATCATGTGCGCCCCGGCTTGCATCAGTTTGCCGGCGTTCTGGAACGTCTGTTCGACGGTGGCATACCCCATGAACGGCAGGTCGGCGATGATAAAAGCACCGTCGTTACCGCGTTTGACGCTGGCGGTGTGGTAGGCGAGCTCATCGGTGGTGACGGGCAAGGTGCTGTCATTGCCTTGAAGAACCATGCCCAGTGAGTCACCTACCAGCAACACTTCGACGCCGGCCTGGCAACTGGCGTGGGCAAAGGTGGCGTCGTAGCAGGTCAGCATGGTGATTTTTTCACCTTTGAGCTTGAGGCTCTGCAAGGTGGTCAGGGTAACGTCTGGCATGAAAAGGGTCCTCGTTCAGGCGCTTGGAAACAGCGAGTAACGCGCGTGAGTCTTCGTTTATACAGGCGCACTGTCTTGAGAGCAGTGCTTATAAGGCCTGGATTGCGCCCTTCAGCGCCGGGTTGGCGGCGGCGGGACGCCTATAGTCGTGATGAGGGCTTGGGAAGTCAATTGGATGTGTTACCGCATTGTTACGATGGCGGTGTTACCGCTGTTACTGATGCGATTCAGCAGGATGCAGACCCAATGGGGGAGTGGGCTTGCTCGCGATGGCGGTGTGTCAGTAGAAAATACGTATCTGAAACACCGCCACCGCGAGCAAGCCCGCTCTCACAGAGGATCGAGTCAAGCAGTGCGCAGGCGTTCCAGGCCGACAAACGGGCAGGCCGTCAGCAGCTCTTTGAGCGTTTGGCCGTCAGGCAGTTGCAGGTCGGCGGGGGCCAGTTCAGCCAGCGGGTACAGCACAAACGCCCGCAGGTGCATCTGGTAATGCGGCACTGTGAGGCGCGGTTCGTTGATCAGGCGGTCGCCAAACAACAGAATGTCCAAATCCAGCGTGCGTGGCCCCCAGCGCTCCAGGCGCTCGCGTCCCTGGTCATTCTCGATGGCTTGCAGCGCATCCAGCAGTTCCAATGGCGCAAGGCGGCTGTCCACAGCGGCAACCGCGTTGGTATAGCGCGGCTGGCCGGGGAGCAGGGAGTCACTTTGATAGAACGCCGACACGCCGGCGAGGCGCGTGCCAGGCAACAACGCCAGCGCGTCGATGGCGCTGCGTAATTGCTGGTCCGGGGCAGCCAGGTTGCTGCCCATGCCGATGTAGATACGCTCCACGTTTATTCGCCCGCAGCGCCCGACGCATCGGCAGCGCTGCGTTTGCGCCTGGTGGAGCTGCGACGACGCTTCTTCGGCCCTTCGCTGGCGCCATCGCCTTTGCTGCCGAGGTCACGAATCATGTCGCGGCGCTGGCTGTCATTCGCGTCTTGATAGTCGGTCCACCATTCACCGAGGCCATCCGTCTGCTCGCCGGCGTTTTCGCGCAGCAGCAGAAAGTCATAGCCGGCACGGAAGCGCGGGTTGTCCAGCAGCAGATCGGCGCGTTTGCCGCTGCGGCGGGGCAGGCGTTCCTGCATGTCCCAGATCTCGCGGATCGGCATGGTGAAGCGTTTTGGAATAGCGATGCGTTGGCACTGCTCGGCGATCAGCTCGTGAGCGGCTTCCTGCATGGCAGGAATGGGCGGCATGCCGCGGTCTTGCAGGCGCAGTACGCGCTTGGGCAAGGCCGGCCACAACAGGGCGGCAAACAGGAACGCCGGGGTGACCGGTTTGTTCTGTTTGATGCGCAGGTCTGTGCTGATCAACGCTTCGCTGATCAGGGTATGGGTGTATGTCGGGTTGTATTCCAATGCCTCGGCGCTGGCCGGGAACAATGGATCGAACAACTGCAGGTCGACGAGCATTTCAAACGTGTCGGCGGCATAGCCCGAGAGGAACAACTTCAGCACTTCTTCGAACAGGCGCGCCGAAGGAATTTCACGCAGCATCGGTGCCAGCTCGCGAATCGGTGCGGCGGTGTGTTTCTCGATGCCGAAATTCAACTTGGCGGCAAAACGCACGGCTCGCAGCATGCGCACCGGGTCTTCCTGGTAGCGCTGCGTGGGGTCGCCGATCAAGCGGATCAGGTTGTTGCGAATGTCGTGTACGCCATTCGCGTAATCAAGGATGCGCTCGCTGACAGGGTCGTAATACAGGGCGTTGATGGTGAAGTCGCGGCGTTGCGCGTCTTCTTCCAGGCTGCCGTAAACGTTGTCGCGCAGGATGCGGCCGCTCTCGTTGCGAGAGGACTGGTTGGTGTCTTCCTCTTCATCGTTTTGCGGGTGCCCTGCGCGAAAGGTCGCGACCTCGATGATTTCGCGGCCAAAGTGAATGTGCACGAGTTTGAAGCGGCGGCCGATGATTCGCGCATTGCGGAACTCGGCACGCACTTGCTCGGGCGTGGCACTGGTGGCGACGTCAAAATCCTTGGGCGTGATATTGAGCAGCATGTCGCGCACGCAACCACCCACCAGATAAGCCTGGTAGCCGGCGTTCTGCAAACGTTCGACGATGTTCACCGCGTAGCGGCTGAATTGAGCACGCTGCAATGAATGCTGATTGCTGTTAAGCACTTCAGGCGTGCTGCGAATGTGTTGCGTACGACGCAAGGGAGAACGGAATGACTGGAACAACTTC
The DNA here is from genome assembly GCF_009296165.1 of Pseudomonas kitaguniensis. GTDB lineage: Bacteria > Pseudomonadota > Gammaproteobacteria > Pseudomonadales > Pseudomonadaceae > Aquipseudomonas > Aquipseudomonas kitaguniensis. The sequence continues at coordinate 27,513 of NZ_VUAZ01000075.1, forward strand.
TTCAGCATGGGATGCACTGTTTGAAGGAATGTTCGGCCATAACGAAGAATGACCGCATGATGGGCCGGGATTCTAGCATTTAGTCAGGGGATGGTGTAGGAACAAGCTGCAAGGCGTGCGCTGGAAGCTTAAAGAAGTGCGCAGATTGGGCAAACGCCAGAAACTACAAGGGGAGCCGAAGCTCCCCCAGAAGTAGTTGCGTGCTCTATTTTTATTATGGGTTGCGGGCTTCTTGTTTTTATTGATCGCCCTCGCCATGAAGCTTCACCTTCATGGCACTCCCAATCGGGAGCCAAGAGCAAACGGATTGCTTTGGTCGCTGTGTTGCTGATCTACGATCCAACCAGTTCAGGCTCTGCCTTAGGGCAGTTTTTGTTGTTCTCGGCCTGGTTGCGGGGCAAGCCCCAATTGCAACGCCTCTCCAAAAGAATCAGTTAGCTGCGCCTCCGCCGTGTTGTTTTTGTTATGCGTGAGTCGATTCGTCTTATTTTTATTGTCTTGTACAAAGCTTGTTATTGTTCTTGTACCAAGCATATAGCAGGGTGCGTGCCAACTTTTGTAGCGCCCAGTGAAACCGGGGGTTTGCTGGGTTTTCGGGTTTTTGAAGGGCGAAAAAAAGCCGGGGCTTCGTTACCGTAAGCCCCGGCTTTTGTTACGCGAAAAAGCTGCGGTAACAGTTTTTTCACATCTGAAGGTGTTACCTGTGGGGGCGCACCCTCACGTCTCGCTGGCCACCCCGGTCTTGCGCCTTGGAATGCCCAGGCGCTGGCGGCGTTCCCACAAGCACTTGCGGCTTACGCCAAGCTTGCGCGCCAGTTCGGTCTCGGTCATGTGGTCCTGATGCTCAAGGACGAAATGCTGGAAGTAATCTTCCAGTGACAAATCTTCCGTCGGTTCATGGCTGGTATTGCTACCGCCGCCCTGTTGCGGGGCCAGGCCGATAAAGTCGTCATCCTCCAAATCACTGAGTTCGATGTCGATGCCCAGCAGCTCGGCGGAAATTTCCGGGCTCTCTGACAAAATCACCGCGCGTTCGACCGCGTTCTCCAGCTCGCGCACGTTGCCCGGCCACGCGTAGTGCCGAATAGCCTGCTCGGCGTCTGCAGCAAACGTGAGGTCGGTACGGTTGATGCGCGCGCTCTGGCGCAGCAGGAATGCGTGGGCAATCTCGTTGACGTCGGCGCCGCGCTCGCGCAGCGGCGGCAGCTTCAGCGCGATGACGTGCAAGCGGTAGTACAAGTCTTCACGGAACTGGCCGATCTTGGCCAGGCTTTTCAAGTCGCGGTGGGTGGCCGCGATCAGCCGCACATCGACTTTCTGCGACTGCACCGAACCTACGCGGCGAATCTCGCCTTCCTGCAACACACGCAGCAAGCGCGCCTGAGCTTCCAGCGGCAGCTCGCCGATTTCGTCGAGGAACAAGGTGCCGCCGTCGGCCGCTTCGACCAAGCCTGCACGCCCGGCGCTGGCACCGGTAAACGCGCCTTTCTCGTGGCCGAACAGCTCGGACTCGATCAATGATTCAGGGATCGCTGCGCAGTTTACCGAAATCATCGGCGCCTTGGCGCGCCTGGACAGGTTGTGCAGGGCGCGGGCGACCAGCTCTTTACCGGTGCCCGACTCGCCCTGAATCAATACATTGGAGTCGGTAGGCGCGACTTTGCGGATCTTGCTGTACAGGTCCTGCATCGGTGGGCAGGAGCCAATAATGCCGATTTCGCCATTACTGTTATCCACGCCTGGCTTGTCTGCACCGTTGGCCGCTTTACCCGCAGGCCGCTGCTCGGCGGTTGCCCCGCCGGCAGACTGGCGGTCGCGCAGAATGCGCGCCACGGCCTGGAGCATTTCGTCGTGGTCGAAAGGCTTGGCGATGTAGTCGACCGCGCCCATCTTCATCGAGTCGACTGCCGAACGCAGGCTGGCGTAGCTGGTCATGATCAGCACCGGCGTGCCCTGCCCAAGCTTGATCAGCTCAGTGCCCGGTGCGCCCGGCAGGCGCAGGTCGCTGACAATCAGGTCGAACGTGGGGATGCTGAATCGCTCTTGGGCTTCCTGCACCGAGCCGGCTTCGCTGACCTGGTACTGATTACGTTCAAGCAGGCGACGCAAGGCAGAGCGGATAATGGTTTCGTCTTCGACGATCAAAATGTGCGGCATTGATTCAACTCTCTCGACGGTCTCAGTTCACAGCGGACGTCGCTTCGACATGACGCGGCAAAGTCACCCGAATACGGGTGCCGCGTTGGCTTTCGGTGTCAGCCGGGCTGTCGATGGTGATTTGTCCATAATGCTCTTCAACGATGGAATAGACCAGTGCAAGGCCCAGACCTGTCCCTTCGCCCGGGTCCTTGGTGGTGAAGAACGGTTCGAACAACCGGTCCATGATGTTTTGTGGAATTCCGCTGCCCTCATCTTCAACGATCAGGTCGACCGTGTGCTCGAAAGCCTCGGTCTTGACCCTTACCGCGCCACCGGCCGGCGTGGCGTCGCGCGAGTTGGACAGCAGGTTGATCAGCACTTGGGCAAGGCGTTGTGAATCGCCGTCGACCCAGTGGTCCGGGTCGCACAGGTTAAAGAACTGTACCTCGAAATTGCGCCGGTTCAAGGCCAGCAGCCCAATCGCATCCTGCGCCACTTCGGCCAGGCACACCGCTTCAGCCTGATTCTGGTGGGCGCCGGCATGTGCAAAGCTCATCAGCGACTGCACGATGCGTGAAACACGCTTGGTCTGCTCAAGGATTTGCCCGCTGATTTCGATGATTTCGCCGTCTTCTTCGCGCTCTTCCCGAAGGTTCTGCGCCAGGCAGGCGATACCGGTAATCGGGTTGCCGATCTCATGCGCCACACCCGCTGCCAGGCGGCCAATGCTGGCCAGGCGCTCGGAGTGCACCAGCTTGTCTTCGAGCATTTGCGTGTCGGTCAGGTCTTCCACCAGCAACACCAGGCCGCTGTTACCGGGCGCCAGCGGCTCATCGATCGCCGCCTTGTGCAGGTTGAGCCAGCGGGTCTGGCCGTCCAGCGCCAGGTGCTGTTTGTGCAAGTGCTCATCGGGCAGGTTGATAAAGCCTTGCAGCAGTTCTTTCCACGGGTCGCCCAAAGTATTCAGGCGCGAACCCACCACCCGCTGCGCGGCGATGCCGGTGAGTTCTTCCATGGCCTTGTTCCACATCAAAATCTCTTGGTCCTTGGCCAGGGAACACACGCCCATCGGCAGTTCCTGCAGGGTCTGCCGATGGTAGCGGCGCAACGCATCGAGTTCGGCGGCGAGGCCCGTCAGGCGTGAGTGGTAATCCTCCAGCCGGCTCTCGATAAAATGGATGTCTTCGGTGACGTAGTTTTCGCCGCCAGCCTTGTAAGGCAAGAAGGTTTCCACCATGTCTTGCGACACGCTTGGCCCCATCAGGCCGGACAGGTTGGCTTCGATACGGTCGCGCAGGCGGCGCAGCGCGTAAGGGCGGCGCTCGTCAAACGGCAGGTAGAGGTCGCGCAGCGCTTGTTCGACCTCCTTTTGCGCGGCTTTCGCACCCAGCGGTTTGGCCAGTTGCGTGGCAAATTCCTGCGGTGAAGCGGCATGCAGCTCGCGGCGTTGCGGGCGCCGCACGTTGTCCACCGCGCAGGCTTCGGCGGCGCTGGTTTCTTCGGGGCTGGCGTTGGTGAACAGCGAGATCAAGGTGAACATCAGTACGTTGGCAGCCAGCGACGCAATCGCCGCCATGTGCCAACTGGTGTCGTCCAGCACGTAGATCATGTTCAGTAACGGAATGTAGAAACCCTGCAGGTTGCCGACCAGCGGCAGCAGCATGGTCACAACCCACACCAGGATGCCAGCCAGCAGCCCGGCGATAAAACCGCGCCGGTTGGCGGTCGGCCAGTACAGCACCGACAACACGCCCGGCAGGAACTGCAAGGTGGCGACAAAGGCAACGATGCCGAGGTTGGCCAGGTCTTGCCCGGCCCCCAGCAGCAGGTAAAAACCGTAACCGGCCATGATGATGGCGACGATCAGCGCGCGGCGCGTCCATTTCAGCCAGCGGTAAATGTTGCCCTCTGCGGGCGGCTGATACAGCGGCAATACCAGGTGGTTAAGCGCCATGCCCGAGAGCGCCAGCGTGGTGACAATGATCAACCCGCTGGCGGCCGACAAACCGCCGACATACGCCAGCAACGCCAGGGATTTGCTGTTGGCGGCAATGCCCACGCCGAGCGTGAAATATTCGGGGTTGGTGGTCGCGCCCAGCTTGAGACCTGCCCACAGAATCAGCGGCACCGCCAGGCTCATCAGCAGCAGAAACAGCGGCAGGCCCCAGCTTGCACTCACTAATGAGCGCGGGTTGAGGTTCTCGGTGAACGTCATGTGGTACATGTGCGGCATCACAATCGCCGAGGCGAAGAACACCAGCAGCAGCGTGCGCCACGGGCCTTCCTGTAACGGCGTGTGCAAGGCGGCGAGGGCGGTCTGGTTTTGCAATAGCCACAGTTCAAGCTGTTGCGGGCCATCGAACACGCCGTACAGCGCATACAGGCCGACGCCGCCGATGGCGATCAGCTTGATCACCGACTCGAAGGCAATCGCAAACACCAGGCCTTCGTGTTTCTCGCGCGTAGCGATATGGCGTGAACCGAAGAAAATCGTGAACAGGGTGATCAGCGCGCAAAAGGCCAGGGCGACGCGGTGCTGCACCGGCTCGCGGGTCAGGATGCTGATGGAGTCGGCCACCGCCTGAATCTGCAGGGCCAGCAGCGGTAAAACGCCGAGCAACATGAAAATCGTGGTCAGCGCGCCGGCCCAGGTGCTGCGAAAGCGAAAGGCGAACAGGTCCGCAAGGGACGATAATTGATACGTGCGGGTGATCTTAAGAATCGGGTACAGCAACACCGGCGCCAGCAGGAACGCGCCGGACACCCCGAGGTAGCTGGACAAAAAGCCGTAACCGTACTGATACGCCAGGCCCACCGTGCCATAAAACGCCCAGGCACTGGCATACACGCCAAGTGACAATGTGTAGGTCAACGGATGGCGAATGATCGCCCGCGGAATCATTCCGCGCTCACTGATCCAGGCCACGCCGAACAGTGCAGCCAGGTAGGCGGCGCTGATCAGCAGCATCTGGGTGAGGCTAAAGCTCATCGGCATCTTTTTGGCTCTGCAGGATGAAGGTCACGACGATCAGGATCAGCCACAGCAGATACGGGCGATACCAGGCGCCCGTGGCGTCGATCCACCAATCCATGATGGCGGGAGAAAACAGGTAAATTCCGACGACCAGCAGCAGGACCAATCGATAGATGTACATGTTGGCCTCTGATTAAAAAACTGCGGCGATGGTAACGGATGGCTGGGAAGCTGCAAGCGCGTTTAGCTCAATTGCGCCTCGGCCAGCGTCAGTGTGCGCGGGATCAGCAAAGCATCCCAGTGCCGGATGCCCCAATCCAGCAGTTCGCGTGGGCTGGCATGCAGCAGTTCATCGCCGGGTTGCTGGCCGAGGGCGCGCAATGCTCTCACTAGCAAAGGCGTGGCGTGGTCCGGTGTCAACGGCGGGGAACGGTAGGATTTGCCCAACTTGTTGCCGTCCGGCTGGATGATCAGTGGCACGTGCAAATAGCGCGGTTGGCGCAGGCCCAGCAACTCTTGCAGGTAAAGCTGGCGTGGCGTGGAGTCGAGCAAGTCGGCGCCGCGCACGATATCGGTCACACCTTGCCAGGCATCGTCGAGCACTACCGCCAGTTGGTAGGCATAGAAGCCGTCGCGGCGACGGATGACAAAATCGCCCACATCGCGGCCCAGATGCTGTCGGAATTCGCCCTGTACGCGGTCGGTAAAGTGGTAATCCAGCTCGGGCACGCGCAAGCGGATAGCCGCATCATGCTGAGCGTGCCCGGCATTACGGCACAGCCCAGGGTAAATGCCGTTGTAAGGTTCGAGCTGTTTGCGCGAACAGGTGCAGGCGTACGCCAGGCCGTGGTTGAACAGGCTGTTGAGTACGTCGGCGTAGGCCTCATGCCGCTCGCTTTGCAGCACCCGTTCACCGTCCCATTCAAAGCCGTAGCTTTCCAGCGCGTGCAGGATCGCCGCCTGGGCGCCGGGTGCTTCGCGGGGCGGGTCGAGGTCTTCCATGCGCATCAGCCAGCGGCCATGGTTGGCGCGGGCGTCGAGGTAGGAGGCGAGGGCGGCGACCAGTGAGCCGAAGTGCAAGTGGCCGCTGGGCGTGGGCGCGAAACGCCCGATATAGGAAGAGGCTGTCATGGGGCCGGATACTACTGGAAAATCGCTAAACGCCAGAAACAAAAATGGGGCGTTTGCACGCCCCATTCGTTCAGCTCGACAGGATTACTTGCCGACCTGTTTTTCCTTGATTTCAGCCAAGGTCTTGCAGTCTACGCACAGGTCCGCGGTAGGGCGGGCTTCCAGGCGACGAATACCAATTTCGACGCCGCAGGATTCGCACCAGCCATATTCTTCGTCTTCGATCAGTTGCAGCGTTTTGTCGATTTTCTTGATCAGCTTGCGCTCGCGATCACGCGCACGCAGTTCGAGGGCGAATTCCTCTTCCTGGCTGGCACGGTCTGCCGGGTCCGGAAAGTTGGCGGCTTCGTCCTTCATGTGATCAACCGTGCGGTCGACTTCTTGCATCAAGTCCTGCTTCCACTTGTGCAGGATCTTGGTGAAGTGCTGGCGCATGGGTTTACCCATGTACTCCTCACCCTTCGTTTCGACGTAAGGTGTGAAGCCGCTGAGGCTCTGCTGCTGTTGCTTTGCTTGGGTGGACATGAATAGACCGCCTCTCACTCTTCTAATCCATTGCGCAGGATTGCAACGTCACCGACACCTGCCGGCCCTGCGGCTGCAAGCGGGCGAACTTACCAGATAGATTCAGGGTGCGCCACTCCCGGTTGTCGACGGCCACAGCAAACAGGTTGCAAACAAAGACAGCCCGCCACGGCTGGTTATGTAGCGTCTCGAATGTTGATTTTAGTCGTTTTGCACGCACTTGCCCGAGCCATATACCTGGCCGAGCAGGCAATAGAGCATGTTTTACCGCGAGGGTTCGGTAGAATCCGAATTTTGTCCTCACCGTTAAGGAAGGCTAATGGCTCAGCCCTACAGTGCGCGCAGTCGCGCTATCGAACCTTTTCATGTCATGGCGTTACTGGCGCGCGCCAATGAACTGCAAGCGGCCGGCCATGATGTGATCCACCTGGAAATCGGCGAGCCGGATTTCACCACGGCCGAGCCGATCATTCAGGCCGGTCAGGCGGCATTGGCTAACGGCAAGACCCGCTACACCGCCGCGCGCGGTTTGCCGGAGCTGCGCCAGGCGATCAGCGGGTTTTATCAGCAGCGCTATGGCCTGAACGTAGACCCTGAGCGCATCCTGATCACGCCCGGCGGCTCCGGCGCATTGTTGCTGGCCACGAGTTTGTTGGTCGACCCCGGCAAACACTGGCTGTTGGCGGACCCAGGCTACCCGTGTAACCGACATTTTTTGCGATTGGTGGAAGGCGCGGCGCAATTGGTGCCGGTAGGCCCTGAGGTGCGCTACCAATTGACCGCCGAGCTGGTTGCCAAGCATTGGGACCAGCACAGCGTGGGCGCGCTGGTTGCGTCGCCTGCCAACCCGACCGGCACCCTGCTCACGCGTGACGAATTGGCGGGCTTGTCGAGTGCAATCAAGGCGCGAAACGGCCACTTGGTGGTGGATGAGATCTATCACGGCCTCACCTACGGCACCGACGCCAGCAGCGTGCTGGAAGTCGACGACGATGCTTTCGTCTTAAATAGTTTTTCGAAGTATTTCGGTATGACCGGTTGGCGCCTCGGCTGGCTGGTGGCGCCGCCCGCCGCTGTGGGGGAATTGGAAAAGCTCGCGCAAAACCTCTACATCAGTGCGCCGAGCATGGCCCAGCACGCGGCACTGGCCTGTTTCACCACGCAAACCCTGAGCATTCTGGAGGCACGCCGCGCCGAGTTCGGCCGTCGTCGCGATTTCCTGCTACCGGCCTTGCGCGAATTGGGCTTCGGCATTGCGGTAGAGCCCGAGGGCGCGTTCTACTTGTATGCGAATATCAGCGCGTTCGGCGGCGATGCCTTCGCGTTCTGCCGTCATTTTCTCGAAACCGAGCACGTGGCCTTTACGCCGGGGCTGGATTTCGGCCGCCATCAGGCCGGTCACCATGTGCGGTTTGCCTACACGCAAAACCTTGATCGACTACAGGAGGCGGTGGACCGAATCGCCCGTGGCTTACGGAGCTGGCAAGGCTGATGCGCTTTCATCCTCCCCTCGAAGAAGCACGGCTGATTCGCCGCTACAAACGCTTCCTCACCGATATCGAAACCGTGACCGGCGAGTTATTGACGATTCACTGCCCCAACACCGGTTCGATGCTCAACTGCATGATGGAAGGCGGCCAGGTCTGGTTCAGCCGTTCCGATGATCCCAAGCGCAAGCTGCCGGGCACTTGGGAAATTGCCGAAACGCCGCAAGGCCGGCTGGCGTGCGTTAACACGGCGCGTGCCAATCAACTGGTTGAGGAAGCATTGCGCGCCGGGGTGATCACCGAGCTCAACGGCTTTACCGCCTTGAAGCGCGAAGTGCCCTACGGCCAGGAAAACAGCCGCATCGACTTTCGCCTGGATTACCCGCAGGGCGCGGCGTATGTCGAAGTTAAAAGCGTAACGCTGGGTTTCGATGGCACGGCAGTCGCGGCGTTCCCCGACGCCGTGACCCAGCGCGGCGCCAAGCATTTGCGCGAACTGGCGCACTTGGCGCGCGACGGTGTGCGGGCGGTGCAGTTGTATTGCGTGTGTCTGTCGGGGATCGAGGCGGTGCGCCCGGCGGTGGAAATAGACGCCGGTTACGCCGCTGCGTTGCGCGAGGCCAAGGCGCCGGCGTGGAGGTGTTGGCTTACGGTGTGCGGGTTACGCCTGAAGAAATGTACGTCGAGCGTCGCCTGGATGTGCTGATCGGCGACTAGAGTTCAACCCACAAGCCGTGTTCGTCTTCGCGGCCGGGCAGGGCGGTGAGGCTTTTGCCCGCGCAAGGGCCGGCAATGCATTCGCCGCTCTCGATTAGGAACAACGCGCCGTGGGTAGCGCACTGGATCAGGCTGGCGCTGGTGTCGAGGAAGTGGTCGGGTTGCCATTCCAGCGGGATGCCGCGATGCGGGCAGCGGTTGATATAGAAGTAGGCAACGCCTTCCCTGCGAACGGCCAGCAGCTTGCAGCCGTCGATCTCGAATCCGCGGCTGGTGTTCGGCGCGAGGGCGTCTGCGGGGCAGAGAAACTTCATATCAATCCTTAAGTGCCTTGACGTTCAAATGCAAACAATTATCAAATGCAGGCTTCGCTCGTTAGCTGATCGGGCGCTCAGTACGATGCCAGTCAGGTGTTATCTGTCACATCGACGAGTGCTTGAGTGGCCCTGCCCCTGGAAGGAAACCCTGTTATGCGCCTGAGTACCAGCGCTATCGCGCTCGTTGCCGCACTGCTGATCAACCACGCGGCAAATGCCACTGAACTGCCACAACGCTGGGTCAGTGCCGGCGGGGCGTTATCGGAATGGGTGACGGACTTGGGCGGTGAGTCGAAGTTGGTGGGGGTCGATACCACCAGCCAGCACCCGGAGTCGCTAAAAGCCTTGCCAAGCATTGGTTATCAACGGCAACTGTCAGCCGAGGGCATCCTTAGCCTGCGCCCGCAAATTTTGGTGGGCACTGAAGAAATGGGCCCGCCACCGGTGCTGGCGCAGATTCGCGGCGCGGGTGTGCAAGTAGACATGTTCTCGGCCCAGCCGGACCTTGCGACCTTGAAGGGCAACCTGCAGCACTTGGGCAAATTACTCGGCAATCAGGCCAAGGCCGACGAATTGTTTACTGAATATGAACAGGCACTTGAACAGCAACAACGTTGGCTCGCCAAGGCTCAGGCAACCGAAAAGGCGCCGGGCGTGCTGTTGGTGCTGGGCCACGCGGGTGGCAAGCCGTTGATAGCCGGTAAAGACACGGCCGCTGACTGGATAGTGCGTAAAGCGGGCGGGCGCAATTTGGCGACTCACACCGGTTACAAGCCGTTTTCGGTGGAGTCGTTGGCCGGGCTAAGCCCCGATGTGTTGGTGTTTGCTGACCGTGCACTGACGGGCGATGCGGCGCGCGCGGCGTTGTTCAAGGAAAACCCGATGTTGGCGTTAACGCCTGCGGCCAAGAATGGCCGGGTGTTCGAGCTGGACCCAACCCTGCTGGTTGGCGGGCTGGGGCCGCGATTGCCGCAAAGCCTGGTGCAACTGTCTGCCGGGTTTTATCCGTCTCAGGCTAAAACTGCTCCATGACCACTCTGGTTAAACCCAAAACGCTGTTTATCGGGCTGACGCTGCTGTGTGTCTTGGCGATCTGGCTGTCGTTGGCGTTAGGGCCGGTCAGCCTGCCGCTGCTGGATACGCTGCGGGCGGCCTTGCGCTTGATGGGGGTGCCGATTGAGGCGCAAGGCCTGGAGCAGGCCGAACTGATCCTTGGGCAGATTCGCCTGCCGCGTACCTTGCTGGGCCTGGCAGTCGGTGGCGTACTGGCGTTGTCGGGCGTGGCGATGCAGGGCTTGTTTCGCAACCCGCTGGCGGACCCCGGTTTGGTCGGCGTGTCCAGCGGCGCGGCGCTCGGGGCGGCGGTGGCGATTGTAGGCGGTTCTTTATTGGGTGGGTTGCCGGAGGTGCTCGGGCCGTACCTGTTGTCGTTGTGTGCGTTTCTCGGTGGGCTTGGGGTAACGGCGCTGGTCTATCGCCTGGGGCGCCGCAACGGCCAGACCAATGTGGCGACGATGCTGCTGGCCGGCATCGCCCTCACCGCGCTCGCCGGTTCGGCGGTGGGGCTGTTTACCTATTTGGCCGACGACGCCACTTTGCGCACCCTGACGTTCTGGAACCTGGGCAGCCTTAATGGCGCGGTCTATTCGCGGTTGTGGCCGTTGTTGCTGGTCAGCGCCGGGGTGGCGCTGTGGTTGCCGCGCCGGGCCAAAGCGCTGAATGCATTGTTACTGGGTGAGTCTGAAGCCAGTCACCTTGGCGTCAACGTGGAAGGGCTCAAGCGCGAACTGGTGTTTTGTACGGCGCTGGGTGTGGGCGCGGCAGTGGCGGCGGCAGGCATGATCGGTTTTGTCGGGCTGGTGGTGCCGCATTTGGTGCGGCTGCTGGCGGGGCCGGACCACCGGGTACTGCTTCCGGCTTCGGTGTTGGCGGGGGCAAGTCTGTTGCTGTTTGCTGACCTTGTGGCGCGTTTGGCACTGGCGCCTGCGGAATTGCCGATTGGCATTGTGACGGCGTTTATTGGCGCGCCGTTTTTTCTGTTTTTGTTGCTGCGAGGGCGCGCCTGATGCTGCGAGTCGAAGCGCTGCAGATCCGTCGCGGGCGCAAGGTTGTGTTGGCGAATGTCGACCTGGACCTGCTGCCGGGCGAAGTGCTTGGGGTTTTGGGGCCTAACGGCGCAGGCAAAAGCACGTTGCTCGGTGCACTCTGCGGCGAGTTGCATCCGGATCAGGGCGAAGTGTGGCTGGACCAGCAAGCACTGAAAAGTTGGAGTGGCGTGCAGCGTGCGCAACGCTTGGCGGTGTTGCCGCAAACCTCGACCCTGGACTTCGCGTTCCGTGTGGAAGAAGTCGTCGGCATGGGGCGCTTGCCGCATCAGACCGGTCACGTGCGTGATGACGAAATTATTCACGCGGCGCTGCAAGCTGCGGATGTGGCGCACTTGAGCGGTCGCAGTTACCTGGCGCTGTCCGGCGGCGAGCGCCAGCGCGTGCACTTGGCGCGGGTGCTGGCGCAGTTATGGCCAGGCGAAACAGGGCAGACATTGCTGCTGGATGAGCCGACCTCAATGCTTGACCCTTTGCATCAGCACACCACCTTGCAGGCCATCCGCAGTTTTGCCGACAGAGGCGCTGCAGTGTTGGTGATCCTGCATGACCTGAATCTGGCGGCTCGCTACTGTGATCGCATTCTGTTGCTGGAAGATGGGCGCCCACACGCCCTGGATACGCCGGCAAAGGTGTTGCGACCTGAGCCGTTGAAGGCCGTGTTTGGTTTGGATGTGCTGGTACAACCGCATCCGGAACGCGGGCACCCGCTGATTATCGCGCGCTGAGACGCGCTTTTTCACAGGCAAAAAAAGACCCGGCAAGCGCCGGGTCAAATAACCGTGATTAGCCTGATGAGGAGATAATCTGAGAGTCCGAACCAATGGTCTTTCAGTTATCGGCTGATCTCGCGACCAGTTGTGATAATCATAACGATTCTCATTTGAGAGTCAACACTTGTTTTTGCGTGCGCTGCCGGTTTTCTCAAACACTCGTACGAAATCCCGTAAACGCTGGGTGTTACTGCTGATCTAATTCTTCTGCCGCGCTGAAATTGCCTCCAGCTGGCGGTTCAATGCTTCCTTACGCTCTGTGGGAAGGTCGTTCCAATGCACATCCATCAGCGCGCCTTCAATGGCATACAAGAGTACTTTGGATGCGCGGAACCCGCGCGTGCGCACGGCTCTATAGGCATCGACCGCCCCGAGGCGGCGCAGGTCGGATGCACTGTGGATGCCCACGGCGTGCAGCCATTGAGCCGACGTCTTGCCAAGGTTTTTCAGGTGTTGCAGCTCATCGTTCATCAAGCCTCCATGCGACGGCCGAAGGGTGCGGTGGGTATCGTGACCAGGCAAGCCTGAAAAGGAGTGTAGCGCTCAGCAGGAAAAGTGTAGTTCTTTGGTCAGTAACGGCTGAAAAGCTATAAGAATCGCTGGGGCGTTTGCCCGCAGGCAGGCGGAGGCACCCGGCACGCGGGCGCGTACCAAGCGTTGGAGGCGTGATGTTATTTGGTGCGGTAGCGCAGGCGAGTGCCGAAATTAACCGACATCAGAATCTCGTCTGCCGTCAGCTCAGGCGCAAAGTAGGTGCCGGAGATTTGCGCGTGAGCCAAGCTGGCGCCTTCCAGTGAGCAGCCGCGCAAGTCCAGGCCACGCAGGTCGGCAGAGCGAAAGTAGGCGTCGGTGAAATCCACACCCGTTGCATCCAGTTCACGCAGGTCGAGCCCGCGGAAGTCGCCACCGCGCATGTCAATAGCGCCGTCTTTGGGACGCTGCTGGTTGAAGCCGCGAACATCGTCCTTGTGCAGGAGTGCGTAGAGCGGTGTATCAAGAAGCTTTGGCTGACTCATGACGACGACTCCTGCTTTAAGGATAATGTCATTATGGTGGCATATTTTCTCGATCGTGCACCGAAGTCGGTGACACGACCAGAAAATATTTTTTTACAGGCCCGGCAGGCGTTGGCGAATGTGTGCGACCAAGGCGTCGAGGGTGCCGCTTTCATTGGTTTCGACACGTTTGCTCAGCAGCAGTTCTTCCGCCGACAACGCATCGCGGTTGGCCTGCTGCGCTTCGATAACCGCCAAGGTCGCGTCGGACGGATCGTTTTTATCTGCCTGACGCTGTGCCAGCCAACTGGCGATAACGGCCTGTGGTGCGTTGCAATCCAGGATCAGGAAGGGCGCGCCGGTGGCCTCGGCAATTTTCGCGGCTGCGTCGCGCTGCTCGCGTTTCAAGAAGGTGGCATCCAGCACCACTGGGTAGCCGGCGCGCAATACGCTGTCGGCAATTTCGTTCAGGCGGGCGTAGGTCGCAGCACTGGCGTCGGTGGTATAGATGCCGGCCTGTGGCGTGTTTTCGACAGGCTGCTCGCCAAACAGGCGCTTGCGTTCCACATCCGAACGCAAGCGTACGGCGCCCAACGCTTCGACATGCGCATGGCCACGTGGCTCTTGCCGACGGCTGATACACCGTGCGTAATTGCCAGGAAGCGTGAGGGAATAGTGCTGTAGCTTTCAGCCAGGTTGGCGTAGTTGCGGTACTGGCGCAGGGTAGTGGCGCGCTCCACCGGGCTGGCCTCGCTCGGCATACTGAACAACGCCACTTTGGCGCGTACCAGCGCGCGGTAGGCTTTATAGAAGTTGAGCACTTCAAGGCCCTGGTAGTCGCCGGTCAGTTCCAGGTATTGGCTGATAAAGCGGCGCGCCAGAGACTTGAGGCCGCGGTCTTCAAGGTCCATCGCCAGGAACGCGCTGTCGGCGTAGACATCGGTAAAGCGGAACGGCTCGTTGAATTCGATGCAGTCGAAAATCACGACGTGGCCGTCGATCAGCGTCGCGTTGCCCAAATGAATATCGCCATGGCATTCGCGGGTGAAGCCGTCCAGCTTGCGCTGTGCCAGCAACGGCTTAAGGCGTTCGAAGCTGCTTTCAGCCCAGGCTTGCAGCGCCTCCAACTGAGCCAGGTCGGCCTTGTCGCTGAGGAACGGGCGGATCTGATCGAAGTTCTGGCGTACCGGCGCCATGACCTCGTCCGGCGTGCCGGCCGGGTGTTCCTGCGGGACCTTGGGCGCGGTCAGGTGGAAGTGCGCAATCTGTTTGGCCAGTTCATCGACGTGCGCACTGGTCAGTTCGCCATTGGCTTGCAACGTGCTGAGCAGTTGGCTTTGCGGGAACTGGCGCATTTTGAGCGCGTACTCGATCGCCGGGCCTTCGCCATTCAATTGTGGCGCTTGGGCAGTGCCGGTAATCGGCAACACTTCAAGGTACAAATCTTCGGTCAGGCGCTGGTTGAGGCGCAGCTCTTCGTTGCAGAAGTGGCCGCGATCACTCAAGTCGGTAAAATCCAAAAAGCCGAAGTTCATCGGTTTCTTCAATTTATAAGCGAAGGGACCCGTCAGGATGACCCACGAAATATGCGTCTCGATGACTTGAAACGCTTCAACCGGATGGGGATACAAAGCCGGGTTTTGCAGGGCAGCGATCAGGGACTGGCTCACGGGCGATCCTTCAAAGTCTGGGGGAAATCATGGCGTGCATTATGGCGGTTACAACCGGTCGTGCAAACCGCTGTCCGGCTCATGTTGATCAGCAATAAAGTGCGTATAATCCGCCGCCATGACTCGAACCCGATCTCCCCGTTCCCGTAAAAAACCTCCTCCTTCGCGTGGCCTGCGCCCGTGGCTGGGCTGGGCGCTCAAGCTCGGCCTGGTGGGCCTTGTGGTGCTCGCAGGCTTCGCGGTGTACCTCGACGCTGTGGTGCAGGAGAAGTTCTCCGGCAAGCGCTGGACCATTCCGGCCAAAGTGTACGCACGCCCGTTGGAACTGTTCACCGGCCAAAAGCTGAGCAAGGACGACTTCCTCACCGAGCTCGACGCCTTGGGCTATCGCCGCGAACCTGTGAGCAATGGCCCGGGCTCTGCGGCCGTCAGCGGCAATACCGTCGACCTGAACACCCGTGGCTTCCAGTTCTATGAAGGCCTGGAAAAAGCCCAGCCGGTGCGCGTGCGCTTCTCTGGCGATTACGTCGCCGAGCTGTCGTCACTCAATGGTTCGAAGCTGCCCGTGGTGCGCTTGGAACCGTTGATGATCGGCGGCATTTACCCGAAAAACCTTGAAGATCGCATCCTGATCAAGCTTGATCAGGTGCCTCCCTACTTGCTCGAAACCCTGGTGGCGGTTGAAGACCGCGATTTCTACAGCCACTGGGGCGTCTCACCCAAATCGATTGCCCGCGCCCTCTGGGTTAACACCTCCGGCGGCAAGATGACTCAGGGCGGCAGCACGCTGACGCAACAATTGGTCAAGAACTTCTACCTGACCAACGAACGCAGCCTGACCCGCAAGCTCACCGAAGCCATGATGGCCATGCTGTTGGAGTTGCATTACAGCAAGCAGGAAATCCTTGAGGCGTACCTCAACGAGGTATTCGTCGGTCAGGATGGCCAGCGCGCCGTGCACGGTTTCGGTTTGGCCAGTCAGTTCTTCTTTGGCCAGCCATTGTCCGAGTTGAAATTGCATCAAGTCGCGCTGCTGGTGGGGATGGTCAAGGGGCCGTCGTATTACAACCCGCGTCGCAACCCGGAGCGCGCGCTCGAACGGCGTAACCTGGTGCTCGACGTGCTGGAGCAGCAAGGCGTGGCCACTGCCGAGCAAGTGGCGGCTGCGAAAAAAATGCCACTGGGTGTAACCACTCGCGGCAAGCTGGCCGACAGCTCGTTCCCGGGCTTTATCGACCTGGTCAAGCGCCAGTTGCGTGAAGACTACCGCGACGAGGACTTGACCGAAGAAGGCCTGCGGATCTTCACCAGCTTCGACCCGATTTTGCAGATGAAAGCCGAAGCGTCGGTCAACGACACCTTCAAGCGCCTGACGGGCCGTAAAGGCTCCGACGAAGTAGAAGCGGCCATGGTCGTGACCAACCCGGAAACCGGTGAAGTGCAGGCCATGATCGGCAGCCGTCAGGCCAGTTTCGCCGGCTTCAACCGCGCGCTGGATGCGGTGCGGCCAATCGGCTCGCTGGTTAAGCCGGCGGTGTACCTGACGGCCCTGGAAAAACCGAGCAAATACACCCTGACCAGTTGGCTCTCGGATGACCCGCTGTCGGTCAAAGGTGCAGACGGCCAAGTGTGGACGCCGCAGAACTTTGATCGACGCTCGCACGGCACCGTCTTCCTGTATCAGGGCCTGGCGCATTCCTACAACATCTCCACCTCGCGCCTTGGGCTTGAAGTGGGGGTGCCGAATGTGCTGAAAACCTTGGGCCGCCTGGGCATCAACCGTGAGTTCCCGGCGTTCCCATCGATACTGCTGGGCGCTGGCGCCATGACCCCGATGGAAGTGGCGACGATGTACCAGACGCTCGCCAACGGTGGCTTTAATACACCGATGCGCGGCATTCGCAGCGTGCTGACCGCGGAGGGCGAGCCGCTCAAGCGTTATCCGTTCCAGATTCAGCAACGTTTTGATGCGGGCTCCATCTACCTGATCCAGAACGCCATGCAACGCGTGATGCGTGAAGGCACCGGGCGCTCGGTCTACAGCGTGCTGCCGGCGAACCTGACACTCGCGGGCAAGACCGGTACCAGTAACGATTCGCGTGACAGTTGGTTCGCAGGCTTCGGCCAGGATGTGCTGGCCGTGGTATGGCTGGGCCGCGACGATAACGGCAAGACGCCGTTCACCGGTGCGACGGGTGCGTTGCAGGTCTGGACCAGCTTTATGCGCAAAGCCGACCCGCTGCCGCTGAACATGCCGCAGCCGGATAACATCGTGCAGGCCTGGATTGATCCGCACACGGGGCAGGGCTCCGATGCCAACTGCCCCGGCGCGGTACAGATGCCGTATATTCGCGGCAGCGAGCCACCACCCGGCGCCGCGTGCGGTGGCAGTGCCCCCGCTGACGCGGAATCGGTGATGGATTGGGTCAAGGGCTGGATGAATTAAGCAAAGAGGGTTTCAAGTGAACAAGTGGTGGATTCCAGCTATTACAGCTCTGGCTTTGCTCAACGGTTGCGCCAGCGTGCAGCGCGGCTCGATCCCTGTGGTGGATTCGAGTTCGGCTGTCTCGAATAACGACCGCATCTCGGCCAACGGCGGTTTCCGTCAGACCGTGGTCAAGCGTCCTGCCCAAGCCACACCTCAAGCCATGCCGCAGGATTCGGGTGTGGTGGTGATGGTGCCGGGCGGTGGGGCTGCCGCTGCCGCGCCGATCAGTTCTGAGCCGTGGACCCCAGGGCCAAGCACCTCGGGGCCGATCAACACTGCGCCGGTTCAAACAGCGCCGGTCAATCAGGGCACTTACAACATGCCGTCGACGCCGAGCGGTATTCCGTCGTCGTCCAGTGCGGGTGGTCTGTCGGCTGACGAGCAACTGGATGGCCCGGTGCTGTCCTTGCTCACTACCGCCCAGCAGCAGCAGGCCGGTGGTGACTTGAACGGCGCGTCGTCGAGCCTTGAGCGCGCTCAGCGCGTGGCGCCTCGCGAGCCACAAGTGCTGTATCGCCTGGCCCAAGTGCGCCTGGCCCAGGGTGATGCGCCGCAAGCCGAGCAGTTTGCCCGGCGTGGGCTGAGCCTGGCCAATGGCCGCCCAGACCTGCAAGCCAACCTTTGGGCATTGATTGGTGACGCGCGTGCCGCACAGGCGACGCCGCCGGTGCCGCGCAAGCTCGGCAAAAAGCTAAGGTCAGCCTCTGATGGATGCACGGTTCCCGGCCATTGCCGAACAGTTATTGCTGATCGAGCGCGAACTGCGCCTGCAGGGCTGGTGGGACGACGTGTCCCCCAGCGCCGAAGCGCTCGGCAGCGTCGAGCCGTTTGCGGTGGATACCCTGGACTTTCACCAGTGGCTGCAATGGATTTTCCTGGTGCGCATGAAGCAGATCCTTGAACATGATCTGCCGTTGCCAAATGCCTCGGGGATTATGGAGATGGCTGAGATGGTCTACGCCGACCGGCCGTTGCAAAGCCTTGGTTTGCGAAATGCGCTGAAAAAGTTCGACCAATTGATCGTCGACGCTCGTTAATTGCCTGACTGCCGGGTTTTCCGGCAGTCTTGCGCATATTTCTACCGCTTGACGACATTCAGGCGAGTTTTATCCCTCCTCAAAGCCCTTTCTTCTACGTTCTGATGCGCTTAGTTGGAAAAAAGCGCAATTATTGCTTGACTTGAACGGCCTGAAACAGAAGAATCCAAAGTCCGCTGTATCGGGACTGCCAGAAGCAGGCCCGCTCAGCAGATCATGAGGCGCACATCCGCGCCGACCTGTAACACCCGCAACGCGTTACCTCGCGCTGGGTGGGAAAAGCCCGCAACACTTGGGACGATCCCAATACTTGCTCAGTCAGTGCTGACGTAGTCGGCGACCACCGTCGCTCATGCTCTGTTGAGAAGTAAACCTATTAAGACCCGTCGGTTTTTAACGGACGGTATTCTGGCGTTTTAGAGGTGAACAACGTGGAGCTTTTATCTGGCGGTGAGATGCTCGTCCGCTTTTTGCGTGACGAAGGCGTCGACTATATCTACGGGTACCCAGGTGGTGCTCTGCTGCATGTTTACGACGCACTGTTCAAGGAACCGGCTGTTACCCACATCCTGGTTCGCCACGAACAGGCCGCAACCCATATGGCTGACGGTTACGCCCGTGCCACCGGTAAAGCCGGTGTGGTACTGGTAACGTCCGGCCCTGGCGCAACCAATGCCATTACCGGCATCGCGACTGCGTATATGGACTCCATTCCGATGGTGATCATTTCCGGCCAAGTGGCAAGTACCATGGTCGGTACCGACGCGTTCCAGGAAACCGACATGATCGGTATCTCCCGGCCGATCGTGAAACACAGCTTCATGATCAAGCATGCGTCGGAAATCCCGGAAGTCATGAAAAAGGCGTTCTATCTCGCGCAGTCCGGTCGCCCGGGCCCCGTCGTCGTAGACATCCCGAAAGACATGACCAACCCGGCTGAAAAATTCGAATACATCTTCCCGAAGAAAGCCAAGCTGCGTTCCTACAGCCCGGCCGTTCGTGGGCACTCGGGGCAAATCCGCAAGGCGGCAGAAATGCTTCTGGCGGCCAAGCGCCCAGTGCTGTACTCGGGCGGTGGGGTGATTCTGGGGGGCGGTTCCGCGCCGCTGACCGAATTGGCCAAACTGCTTAACCTGCCGGTCACCAACACCTTGATGGGCCTCGGCGCATTCCCGGGCACGGATCGTCAGTTCGTCGGCATGCTTGGCATGCACGGCAGCTACACTGCCAACCTGGCCATGCACCACGCTGACGTGATCCTGGCCGTGGGCGCGCGTTTTGATGACCGTGTGATCAACGGCGCGAGCAAGTTCTGCCCGAATGCCAAGATCATCCACATCGACATCGACCCGGCGTCCATCTCCAAGACCATCAAGGCCGACGTGCCGATTGTTGGGCCAGTGGAGAGCGTGCTGACCGAAATGGTCGCTGCACTCAAGGACATCGGCGAGGCGCCGAACAAGGAATCCGTTGCCAGTTGGTGGAAGCAGATCGACGAATGGCGCGGTGACCGTGGCCTGTTCCCTTACGACAAGGGCGACGGCAGCATCATCAAGCCACAAACCGTGATCGAGACCCTGTGCGAAGTGACCAAGGGCGACGCCTTTGTGACCTCCGACGTGGGCCAGCACCAGATGTTCGCCGCGCAGTACTACAGGTTCGACAAACCTAACCGCTGGATCAACTCCGGCGGCCTGGGCACGATGGGCTTTGGTTTCCCTGCGGCCATGGGTGTGAAGCTGAACTTCCCCGACAACGACGTTGCGTGCGTGACCGGCGAAGGCAGCATCCAGATGAACATCCAGGAACTGTCGACGTGCTTGCAGTACGGTCTTCCGGTGAAGATCGTCTGCTTGAACAACGGCGTGTTGGGCATGGTTCGCCAGTGGCAGGACATGAGCTACGGTAGCCGTCACTCCCATTCCTATATGGAGTCGCTGCCGGATTTCGTCAAATTGGTTGAAGCCTATGGCCACGTCGGCATGCGTATCACTGATTTGAAAGATCTGAAGCCGAAGATGGAAGAGGCGTTCGCCATGAAGGACCGCCTGGTGTTCCTGGATATTCAGGTAGATACCAGCGAGCACGTCTACCCGATGCAGATCAAAGACGGCTCTATGCGCGACATGTGGCTGAACAAGACGGAGCGTACTTAATCATGCGGCACATTATCTCCCTGCTTCTGGAGAACGAACCCGGCGCTCTGTCTCGTGTTGTCGGCCTGTTTTCGCAACGCAACTACAACATCGAAAGCCTGACCGTGGCCCCGACCGAAGACCCGACCTTGTCGCGCCTGACGCTGACCACCGTGGGTCATGATGAGGTGATCGAGCAGATCACCAAGAACCTCAACAAGCTGATCGAAGTGGTCAAGCTGGTCGACCTGTCGGAAAGTGCTCACATCGAGCGCGAGCTGATGTTGGTCAAGGTTAAAGCCACAGGCGCCCAGCGTGCCGAGATCAAACGCACTACCGATATTTATCGCGGGCAGATCGTCGATGTGAGCGCCAGCGTTTATACCGTTCAACTGACCGGTACAAGCGACAAGCTGGACAGCTTCATCCAGTCGATCGGGACGGCCTCGATTCTGGAAACTGTACGCAGTGGTGTCACCGGGATTGCCCGTGGCGACAAAGTACTCAGCATCTAACCCAAATTAGTGAATGGCCTTACGGCCTGGATATATAGAGGAACCTCATGAAAGTTTATTACGAAAAAGATTGTGACCTGTCGATCATCCAGGGCAAAAAAGTCGCCATCATCGGCTACGGCTCCCAGGGCCACGCGCAAGCTTGCAACCTGAAGGATTCCGGCGTTGACGTGACTGTTGGCCTGCGCAAAGGCTCGGCCACGGTTGCCAAGGCTGAGGCCCATGGCCTGAAAGTGACTGACGTTGCTTCTGCTGTTGCGGCGGCCGACCTGGTCATGATCCTGACCCCGGACGAGTTCCAGTCCGCGCTGTACAAGAACGAAATCGAGCCGAATATCAAGAAAGGCGCCACCCTGGCCTTCTCCCACGGCTTTGCGATTCACTACAACCAGGTTGTTCCGCGCGCCGACCTCGACGTGATCATGATCGCGCCGAAAGCACCGGGCCACACCGTGCGTTCCGAGTTTGTCAAAGGCGGCGGTATCCCTGACCTGATCGCGATCTACCAGGACGCGTCGGGCAACGCCAAAAACGTTGCACTGTCCTACGCCGCCGGCGTGGGTGGCGGTCGTACCGGCATCATCGAAACCACCTTCAAGGACGAAACTGAAACCGACCTGTTCGGCGAGCAAGCCGTTCTGTGCGGTGGCACCGTTGAACTGGTCAAAGCCGGTTTCGAAACCCTGGTTGAAGCAGGCTACGCGCCAGAAATGGCCTACTTCGAATGCCTGCACGAACTGAAGCTGATCGTCGACCTCATGTACGAAGGCGGTATCGCCAACATGAACTACTCGATCTCCAACAACGCCGAATACGGCGAGTACGTGACTGGCCCGGAAGTGATCAACGCCGAGTCCCGTCAGGCTATGCGCAACGCCCTGAAACGTATTCAGGACGGCGAATACGCCAAAATGTTCATCAGCGAAGGCGCTACCGGCTACCCTTCGATGACCGCCAAGCGTCGTAACAACGCCGCTCACGGTATCGAAATCATCGGCGAGCAACTGCGCTCCATGATGCCGTGGATCGGTGCCAACAAGATCGTCGACAAAGCCAAAAACTAAGTCGTACGCATCAACGGAAAACGCGGCTTAGGCCGCGTTTTTTCGTTTGAGAGGCGGGTTCTGGTATAAAGCTGCATCGTTTGCGGGCGAACACGCGTCGCAAGTATCTGTCGAATTTTTTTCACACCGTTGCAAGGTAAAGTCCATGACCGAACGTCCCGAAGAGCCACGCCAGGCTTATGACGCCGAAAGCCTGCTGCCGATCGATGAACATGTCGAAGACGGGCATGACGCGGAAGGCCGCAAGGTCCGGCATCGTGGCATCTATCTTCTGCCCAACCTGTTCACTACCGCGAACCTGTTTGCCGGCTTCTACTCCATCATTAACTCCATGAGCGCTCAAAGCGCTTTGGCGGCGGGAGATGCGGTCAGCGCAAGCAAGTATTTCGGGTTTGCCGCCATCGCAATTTTCGTCGCCATGGTGCTCGACGGCCTTGATGGCCGTGTGGCACGTATGACCAATACCCAAAGTGCCTTCGGTGCCGAGTACGACTCCTTGTCGGACATGGTTGCCTTTGGTGTCGCACCCGCATTGCTGGCCTTCGCCTGGGCGCTGGGGGATATGGGCAAAGTCGGCTGGATGGTCGCCTTCATCTATGTCGCGGGCGCCGCGTTGCGCCTGGCGCGCTTCAATACCCAGGTTGGTACTGCCGACAAGCGTTATTTCATTGGTCTTGCCAGCCCGGCTGCTGCGGGAGTGGTGGCGGGTATCGTGTGGGCCTTCAGTGACTACGGCATCCAGGGTTCGAAGATGTCATTCCTGGTGGCCTTGATGGTTGCGGCGGCCGGTATGCTGATGGTCAGTAATATCAAGTACAACAGTTTCAAGGAGTTAGACCTCAAGGGGCGCGTGCCTTTTGTGGCGATCCTGGTAGTGGTGCTGGTGTTCGCGGTCGTGTTCAGTGACCCGCCGCGTATTTTGCTGCTGGCTTTCCTGGTCTACGCCGCGTCTGGGCCGGTTCAGTACTTGCTGCATCTGCGCCGGGACAAAACATTGCCTTAATGTAATTTCGTCCATACTCCGCAGTCTATTGGTGCATCAGTCCTCCAATGCTGCGGAGTTGCCATGTTAATCAAAATCCCCAAAGCGTCCGATTGTCATGAATCGGATGTCACGCCTGAATCTTTTTATCTCTCTCGACGTAGCCTGCTCGGCGGCGCACTTGCCGGTATTGCCGTCAGTGCCTTGCCACGCCTGGCCAGTGCTGACGATGCTGCACGTTATGCGGATGTCGAGCCGGGTAATGCGCCGAAATGGTTTACCGAAAAATTGCCGAGCACAAAATGGCAGGCGGTAACGGTGAAAGACGAGGCCATTACTCCATTCAAGGACGCCACCCACTACAACAACTTCTATGAGTTCGGCACAGGCAAGGGCGACCCGGCGACGAATGCGGGTTCACTCAAAACCGAACCCTGGAGTGTTGTGATAGATGGCGAGGTGGGCAAACCTGGGCGTTACGCCCTGGAAGACTTCATGAAGCCTTATCAGTTGGAAGAACGGCTCTACCGCTTGCGCTGCGTTGAGGCGTGGTCAATGGTCATTCCCTGGATGGGTTTTCCGATTTCTGCCTTGCTCAAGCAGGTTGAGCCGACCTCCAAAGCCAAGTACATCCGATTTGAAACCCTTCAGGACCCTAAAACCATGCCGGGGCAGCGCTCCAGCTTTGGCTTGATTGACTGGCCCTATATAGAAGGGTTGCGTCTTGATGAGGCGATGAATCCTTTGGCGATCCTGGCTGTCGGCATGTACGGGCGCGAGCTGCCTAACCAGAATGGCGCGCCTTTGCGTCTGGTGGTGCCGTGGAAATATGGTTTCAAGAGTGTGAAGTCGATTGTGCGCATCAGCCTTGTGAGCGAACAGCCGAAAACCACTTGGCAGAGCATTGCGGCGGATGAGTACGGGTTTTATGCGAACGTAAACCCTACGGTTGATCACCCCCGCTGGACCCAAGCGCGGGAGCGTCGTCTGCCGAGTGGCCTGTTCAGCCCTAACGTGCGTGAGACGCAGATGTTCAATGGCTACTCGGATGAAGTCGCCTCTCTCTATACAGGCCTCGATCTGCGGAAGAATTACTGATGCGTTACCCGATTTGGCGGATTGGCGTCTTTATCGCAGTGGCAATATGGCCATGCTGGTGGCTCTATGAAGCGTGGAGTTCTGCCCTGGGGCCTGATCCGGGAAAAGTGCTGGTTGATCGGCTCGGCTTGGGCACCTTGATTCTGCTGTTGATCACCTTGGGAATGACGCCGCTGCAAAAACTCAGCGGTTGGGCGGGGTGGATAGCGGTGCGCCGGCAATTGGGCCTGTGGTGTTTTGCCTATGCAGTGCTGCACTTGGCGGGTTATTGCGTGTTTGTCCTGGGGCTCGACTGGTCTCAGCTTGGGGTGGAGCTGCGCAAGCGGCCTTACATTATTGTGGGGGCGTTAGGTTTCCTGTCGCTGTTGGTGCTGGCGGTAACGTCTAATCGCTATAGTCAGCGGCGCCTGGGCAGCCGTTGGAAGAAGCTGCACCGCCTTATCTATGTGATTCTTGGGCTGGGTTTGCTGCATATGCTGTGGATCGTGCGGGCCGACCTTAAAGAGTGGGCTATCTATGCATCTATAGGTGCGCTGCTTCTGGTGCTGCGGCTGCCTCCGGTTATGCGTCGAATCCCGCGCCTTATTGCTAAAAAACCACCTTCTGCAACAAAAGCGTAATTAGTGCTTGACGGCAGATTCTGGAAGTCTATAATTCGCCCCACTTCCGGCGCAGTCGAAACGGAAAACTCCTTGGTAAACAAAGAGTTATGCGAGATTCGACAGCGAGTTGCTTCAGTTCATCGAAGCCCAGAAGGAGTTGGTAGAGCGGCGTTGTTTGGCTCTATTAACGTTTCGATCTTCTCGGTCGAAAGCGGAGAAAAAGAGGTGTTGACAGCAGCGTGTAACGCTGTAGAATTCGCCTCCCGCTAACGAGAGATCGGAAGCGCAAGTGGTTGAAGTTGTTGAAGAATTCTTCGAAAACTTCTGAAAATAATCACTTGACAGCAAATGAGGCTGCTGTAGAATGCGCGCCTCGGTTGAGACGAAAGATCTTAACCAACCGCTCTTTAACAACTGAATCAAGCAATTCGTGTGGGTGCTTGTGGGGTCAGACTGATAGTCAAAAAGATTATCAGCATCACAAG
>NZ_VUAZ01000076.1 GCF_009296165.1 Pseudomonas kitaguniensis
TCGACGGCCACAGTACCAACCGACTCACCAGCCTTGATGGGTAAATCACCGAGCCATGCTCAGTGTCACGTTTACCGGTGTCTGCGGCAGGATTGGGGTCAAAGTAGCGGTGTAGGGTTAATTTGACCCGCCCTTCGGTGACCGAGTTGTTTGCGGTCAACGTAACGGTAGTGGTATCGATCGAATCAGCAATGGTGGTAACAGCAGGCGCTGGATTCGGCACCAGATTCTCAAAGTTACCGCCAGCCACACCGGTAATCGTAGTGCTGACCGTCGAGCCATTAGCGTAAACATCGTTGGCCGGGGTATCGACGGCAACAGTGCCAACCGACTCACCGGCCTTGATGGTAATCACCGAGCCATTGCTCAGGGTGACAGTCACTGGCGTCTGTGCTGGGTTAGTCAGCGTAGCGGTATAAGTAATCTGACCGCCTTCGGTCACAGTCTGGCCAGCCGTCAACGTAACAGTAGTGGTATCGATCGAATCAGCAATGGTGGTAATCGCAGGCGCTGGATTCGGCACCAGGTTTTCAAAGTTACCGCCAGCCACACCGGTAATCGTAGTACTGACAGTCGAGCCATTGGCGTAAACGTCGTTAGCTGGAGTATCCACGGCCACGGTGCCAACTGACTCACCGGCCTTGATGGTAATCACCGAGCCGTTGCTCAGTGTCACGTTTACCGGCGTCTGCGCAGGATTGGTCAAAGTAGCGGTGTAGGTAATCTGACCGCCTTCGGTGACCGAATTGTTTGCGGTCAGCGTAACGGTGGTGGTGTCGATCGAGTCGGCGATGGTGGTTATCGCCGGTGCAGTGTTCGGCACCAAGTTTTCAAAGTTACCGCCGGTGGCACTCGCAATCGTGGTGCTAACGGTAGAACCGTTGTTGTAAACATCGTTGGCCGGAGTATCCACGGCAACAGTGCCAACCGACTCACCGGCCTTAATAGTGATCACCGAGCCATTGCTCAGCGTGACAGTCACTGGCGTCTGCGCTGGGTTAGTCAGCGTAGCGGTATAAGTAATCTGACCGCCTTCGGTCACGGTCTGGCCAGCCGTCAGCGTGACGGTAGTGGTATCGATCGAATCGGCAATGGTGGTTACAGCAGGCGCTGGATTCGGAACCAGATTCTCAAAGTTGCCGCCAGCCACACCGGTAATCGTAGTGCTGACCGTCGAGCCATTAGCGTAAACATCGTTAGCCGGGGTATCGACGGCTACAGTGCCAACCGACTCACCGGCTTTGATAGTGATTACCGAGCCATTGCTCAGCGTCACAGTCACTGGCGTCTGCGCTGGATTAGTCAGCGTAGCGGTATAAGTAATCTGACCGCCTTCGGTCACAGTCTGGCCAGCCGTCAACGTAACAGTAGTGGTATCGATCGAATCAGCAATGGTGGTTACAGCAGGCGCTGGATTCGGCACCAAGTTTTCAAAGTTACCGCCAGCCACACCGGTAATCGTAGTGCTGACCGTCGAGCCATTGGCGTAAACATCGTTGGCCGGTGTATCCACGACCACCGTACCAACCGACTCCCCAGCCTTGATGGTAATCACCGAGCCATCGCTCAAGGTGACAGTCACAGGCGTTTGCGCAGGATTGGTCAAGGTCGCGGTGTAAGTAATCTGCCCGCCTTCGGTCACAGTCTGGCCAGCGGTCAGCGTAACGGTGGTGGTGTCGATCGTATCGGTAACCTGGGTGACGGCCGGGGTAGTGTCGGTGGTCAGCGCAAGATTGTTGCCACCGGTTGTACCGGTCACGGTGACGCTGATCTGGCTGGCATCAATGTACGGGCTGTCATTCGCTGCCAGCGGCACGTTGACGGTGCCGGTGGTTTGGCCGGCGGTGATGGTGATCACCGCGCCGTTGGACAGGGTGATGTTGAGGTCGCTTGTCGCCGCCTGTGTCACGGTGGCGGTGTAGGTCAGTACGCCGCCTGCTTCGGTGATGGTCGGGGTCGCGCTCAGGCTCAGGGTCGAGGCCTGCAAGGCTTGGTTGCCCGTGCCGGTGGTGGCCTGGGCGCCGGTGAGCTGAGTCTGCGTCGTGTTGGCCTGGCCGATTGGGGCGGTCGGGAAGCCGATAGTCGGGTCGACGCTGCCGGCGGTTGCGTCCAGTACGACGAAGCTGTGGCCACCGCCGGCTGCGCCATTACCGGCAGCGGCTGGGCCTGCGGCCGTGGCTTCCAGGTCGGTGGTCGGGTCGACACCGGCGGCGATGGCTTGCTGCAGTTCGGCAACCGACGGCGCGGCCTGCTCGGTGGCAGCCGCCAGGTCGAGGCTGGAATCAGGCGTGTCGGCGCTCCACTGGGTATCTCGGCCCAGGTCCAGCGTGCGGCCGTCTGCCAGTTCCAGGGTCACTGAGCCGGACAGGCCGGTATCGACTTGGTCGCCCGCGAACAGGCGGTCGCCTTCAATAAGGACGCGCCGCGCGCCTTCCGGAGAAATAACGAAAACTTGACCAACAATGCTTTTGACGATGGCAACAACACTGCTCATTAAGATTTCTCCGGCGATGCATTTTGATGATTTCCGTATGGCTGCTCACACTGAGAGCGCCAAGCCGGAGGGGCGTAGTCTAATAAGATACTGACGTCAAATAATTGGCTAGAACTTTTAGTTATCTAGTTTATGCCAAACTATTGACCTTACGGGCGCCATCCTAAACAATCGCCCCCGTAATGTCACATTGATATTTACGCGGCGAACCGTCCTACATGTGCGAAGCAGTTCATCTTTTGAACTTTCCGACGTACGGTCATTACGCTACCCATATTCCGATGCAGTGACGTGAATTACTGTGATTTGAAACAAGAAGTCCTGGGGATTTTTCAGATGCGTTTGCACCTGCTTATGGCAATACCGTTCGTTCTCGCCGCCGGTTTCGTACACGCCCAAACATTGCCCCAGGCGATGCAGCAGGCGCTGGATGTGCATCCGGAAATTCAGGCCGGTGTGAACAGCCGCATAGCCGCCGATTACCAACTGCGTGCGGCGCAAGGCGGCTACCTGCCGCGTGTGGACTTGAACGCCGGTTATGGCCGCGAAGGCACCGACAACTCCACCACCCGCGCCGCCAACGTTGCAAACGGTGCAAACCGCGACCAGTGGGATACGCTCAACCGCGGCGAATCCAGCCTGCGCCTGCAACAAATGATTTTTGACGGCTTCGCCACCTCAAGCGAAGTCGGGCGCCAACAAGCCAACGTCAACTCGCGTGCTTACTCTTTGCTCGGCACGTCCGAGCGCACCGCGTTGACCGTCGCTCAGGTCTACCTGGATGTGTTGGCGCGTCGCGAGTTCGTACGCCTGGCTGAAGAAAACCTGCGCAACCACGAACGCATCTACGATCAAATCAAGTTGCGCACCCAACGCGGTGTCGGCAACGGTGCCGACCAGGACCAGGCCGAAGCGCGTCTGGCCCAGGCTCGCAACAACCTGATCACCGAGCAGACCAACTTGGCCGACTCCCAGGTCAACTACCTCAGCGCCGTCGGCCAGATGCCCGACGAGCTTGAGCGCCCGGCACCGTTCATGGCCATGCTGCCGGCGGACTTCAACGAAGCGCGTCGTCAGATGCTCGATAACAGCCCGGTATTGCGCTCGGCGGAGTCGGATATTTCCGCCGCCGAAAGCCAGTACGAAGCCGCCAAGTCGACGTTCTACCCGCGCTTTGACGCCGAGCTTGGCACCAATGCCGACAACAACGTCTCCGGCGATGCCAGCCACAGCAACGGTTGGGAAGCCATGGTGCGCATGCGCTTCAACCTGTTTGCCGGTGGCAGCAACAAGGCTGACCTGCAATCGAAGTCGTACCAGGCCAGCCAGGCCCTGGACATTCGCAACAATGCCTTGCGCCAACTCAATGAAGAACTGGGCCTGGCCTGGAACGCGTTGAACAACGCCAACGCGCAGTTGCCGGTGGCCCAGCAATACGTGGACCACAGCACCCGGGTGCGCACCTCTTACCAGCAACAGTTCGGCCTGGGCCAACGTACCTTGCTGGATTTGCTCGACAGCGAGAACGAATTGTTCACCGCTTCTCGTCGCCTGGAAGAGATCAAGAACATTCAGTTATTTACTCAGTATCGAATCAAGGCGACCATGGGCGAATTGCTCAAAAGCCAAGGCGTAGTCGCACCCATGGCCTCCGTGGTGCAGAACGACGTGAAGCCTAAAGTCCAACTGCCCGGGATGAATTGAGTCACCCCTATAGATAGCCCCATCTGCTAGTCGAGAGTGCACCGCGTGGAATCCGAAGTCAGTCGAGTTCATCTCAGTCATGATCCACGCACGCTGCATGACGACCCGTTACTGGACGGCTTGTTGGCGCTCTGCGCACTGCATCAAAAGCCAGCCAGCGCGGCCATGCTCACCACCGGCCTGCCGTTGCCGGCGCAACGCCTGAGTGCCGACTTGCTGTCACGCGCCGCCGCACGGGCCGGGCTGCAAGGCCGCGTGCTGCAACGCAAACTGGAACAGATCCCGGTGATTGCACTGCCGGCGCTGCTGCTGCTCAAAGACGGCCGCAGCACCGTGCTGGTGGGGTGGCAGGGCGAGGACCACGCGCGCATCCTGCTGAGTGAAAGCGACGGCGGTGAAGTGCTGATCAAGCGTGAGCTGTTGGCCGACGACTACATCGGCAAGGTCTTCTTTGCCCAGCCGCAGCACAAATTCGACGTTAACCACGGCACCCTGATTCCTCGGGCGCGTTCGTGGTTTCGTGACACGCTCAAGCGCTCGCGCTGGCTTTACACCGACGCCATCGCCGCGAGTTTTTTGATCAACATCATCGCCATGGCCGCGCCGCTGTTTGTGATGAACGTGTATGACCGCGTGGTGCCGAACCAGGCCACGGCCACCTTGTGGGTGCTGGCTGTGGGTATCTGTGGCGCGTACCTGTTCGACCTGATCCTCAAAAGCCTGCGCAGCTTGTGCCTGGACCTGGCCGGTAAAAAAACCGACCTGATCATTTCGGCGACGCTGTTTGAACGTATCGTCGGCATGTCGATGAAGTACCGCCCGGCGCGGGTCGGCAGCTTCGCGCAGAACATCCATGAATTTCAGAGCCTGCGCGATTTCCTCGCGTCGCTGACCCTCACCAGCCTGATCGACCTGCCGTTTACCCTGCTGATTTTTCTGGTCATCGCCATGCTCGGCGGGCACTTGGTGTGGATCCCGGTACTCGCGTTCCCAATCGCCTTGGGCATTGGTTATGCGTTGCAAAAACCGCTGGTGGCGACCATGGAGCGGACCATGTCGCTGGCGGCCGAGCGCCAGTCGAGCCTGATCGAAACCCTCGCCGGGCTGGACGCGGTCAAGGTCAATAACGCCGAAAGCGAGCGCCAGTACGGCTGGGAACAGACCATCGGCACCCTCAGCCGGCTTGAGCTGCGGGTTAAGTTGCTGTCGGGCCTGTCGATGAACATGACCCTACTGATCCAGCAATTGGCCGGCGTGATCATGATTGTCTTCGGCGTGTACCAGATCATCGACGGCAACCTCAGCATGGGCGGCCTGATTGCCTGCTACATGCTCAGTGGCCGCGCGCTGAGCCCGTTGGCCTCGCTGTCGGGCCTGCTCACGCGTTACCAGCAAGCCAAGGTCACCATGGCCTCGGTGGACCAGATGATGGAGCTGCCGCAAGAGCGCAATTTTGAAGAGCGCCCGATGAGCCGTCGCACTTTGCAAGGTGCTATCGAGTGCCGGGGCCTGAACTTCACTTACCCGAACCAACAAAACGCCGCGCTGAAAAACCTCAACCTGGTGATCAAGCCGGGCGAAAAAATCGGCATTATTGGCCGCAGCGGCTCGGGTAAAAGCTCCCTCGCCAAACTCATCGTCGGCCTGTATCAGCCCGACTCCGGCGCCTTGCTGGTGGACGGCGTGGACGTGCGCCAAATCGACGTCAGCGAACTGCGCCACAACATCGGTTATGTCGCCCAAGACATCCAATTGCTCGCAGGCACGCTGCGCGACAACCTGGTGTCCGGCGCACGCTATGTCGAGGACGAAATGGTCCTGCAAGCCGCAGAACTGGCTGGCGTACACGAGTTCGCGCGCCTGCATCCGCAAGGTTATGAGCTGCAAGTCGGCGAGCGTGGGCAGAACCTGTCCGGCGGCCAGCGTCAAAACGTCGCTCTGGCGCGTGCACTGTTGCTTAACCCGCCCATCCTGCTGCTGGACGAACCCACCAGCGCCATGGACAACACCGGTGAAGAACGCTTGAAACAACGCCTGCAATCGGTGGTGCAAAACAAGACGGTGGTGCTGGTCACGCACCGCGCCTCGCTGCTCTCGCTGGTCGACCGCTTGCTGGTGGTCGACCGTGGGCAGATCATCGCCGACGGCCCGAAAGCCGTGGTTATGGAAGCGTTGAAAAAGGGGCAAATCAGTGTTGCTTAACTCCATCAAGGGCGCGGTCGGGCGCTACTTCAAAGGCTCCGACTCGCTGCAGGGCCAGCCCTTGCCCGAGGTCAACAAAGCGCTGATCGAAGATGCGCCGCGTGTTATTCGGCTGACCATCTGGGCGATTATCGCGTTCTTTTTGTTTCTGGTGACGTGGGCCGGTTTTTCCAGCATCGACGAAGTCACCCGTGGCGATGGCAAGGCGATTCCGTCCTCCAAGCTGCAGAAAATCCAGAACCTGGAAGGCGGTATCGTCTCCGAGTTGTACGTCAAGGAAGGCCAGATCGTAGAAGCCGGCGCGCCGTTGATTCGCCTCGACGACACGCGTTTTGTTTCCAACGCCGGCGAGACCGAAGCCTTGCGCTTGTCCATGCAACTGCGCGTTGAGCGCTTGAGCGCGCAGGTGGATGACCGCCCGCTGAACATCCCCGCCGATGTGCTCAAAGCCGCGCCGAGCCAGGCCGCCAGCGAGCGCTCGTTGTACGAAAGCCGCCGCCAGCAATTGAAAGACGAAGTCGCGGCTTGCAGGAGCAACTGGTGCAGCGCCAACAGGAACTGCGCGAGTTCACCTCCAAACAAAGCCAATACCGCAGCCAGTTGTCGTTGCAGCGCCAAGAGATCGACATGTCCGAGCCGTTGGTGGCGCAGGGTGCGGTGTCGCCGGTGGAAGTGTTGCGCCTCAAGCGCGCCGAGATGGAAACCCGTGGGCAGTTGGACGCCACCACGTTGGCGATTCCCCGCGCCGAATCGGCGATCAAGGAAGTGCAGCGCAAGATTGACGAAACCCGTGGCAAGTTCCGCAGCGAGGCGCTGACCCAGCTTAACGAAGCCCGCACTGAACTGAACAAGGCCGAGTCCACCGGCCGCGCGCTGGAAGACCGCGTCAGCCGCACGCTGGTGACTTCACCGGTGCGCGGGATCATCAAGCAGTTGCTGGTCAACACCGTCGGCGGCGTGATCCAGCCGGGCAGCGACATGGTTGAAATCGTGCCGCTCAACGACACCTTGCTGGTGGAAGCGAAGATCCGCCCGCAAGACATCGCCTTTCTGCACCCTGGGCAAGAAGCGATCGTCAAATTCACCGCCTATGACTACACCATCTATGGCGGCCTGAAGGCCAAGCTGGAACGCATCGGTGCCGACACCATTACCGATGAAGACAAAAAAACCACCTACTACATGATTACCTTGCGCACCGATCGCAGCCACTTGGGCACTGATGAGAAGCCGTTGTTGATTATTCCCGGCATGGTCGCGTCGGTGGACATCATCACCGGCAAGAAAAGCATCCTCAGCTACCTGCTCAAGCCGATCATCAAAGCGCGGGCCGAGGCGTTGCACGAGCGGTGATCTGTAGTGCCTGCAAGGCCCTCATCGGGAGCAGGCCCTCTCTCACACGGAATTGCAGGCTCTCGTAGAGCGAGCCCACATTTTAAATGTGTCCACACATCAAAATGTGGGAGGGGGCTTGCTCCCGATAAGGCCATCAGCCCACCACAGATCCCAGCCCTAATGCATATCGATATGCACTAACGGTATTTAATCGCGCGTTCTTATATCTATAAAGTCACTCCCCTGTCCGACCGGGAGTGACCTCATGTCCGCCACCTCTACTGTTCCAACAGCGACCCCCACCGCCCAAACATTCGAAATTCGTCCATTCCCCGGCAGCGTCGGCGCAGAGATTATCGGCCTGGATCTGACCCGCCCGGTCAACGATCAGGATTTTGCGCGCATTCACCGCGCGCACCTCGACCACCACGTCGTAGTGTTCCGTGACCAGCGCATCACCCCCGAACAACAGATCGCCTTCAGCCGCCGCTTCGGTGTGCTGCAAATTCACGTGCTCAAACAGTTCCTGTTGGCCAACCACCCAGAAATCCTGATCGTCTCCAACATCATCGAAAATGGCCAATCCATCGGCTTGGGTGACGCGGGCAAATTCTGGCACTCAGACCTGTCCTATAAAGAGCTGCCAAGCCTGGGCTCGATGCTGCACGCGCAGGAATTGCCCGCCGAGGGCGGCGATACCTTGTTTGCCGACATGCACAAAGCCTGGGACCAACTGCCCGAGCACCTGCGCAAGGCCGTAGAAGGGCGCAGCGCCGCGCATTCCTACACGGCGCGCTACAGCGAAACCAAATTCGAAGGCAACTGGCGCCCGACGCTGACGCCCGAGCAACTCGCCCAAGTCGCCGAGGTGGTGCACCTCATCGTGCGCACCCACCCGGAAAACGGCCGCAAGGCGCTGTTCGTCAGTGAAGGTTTCACCACCCGCATCGTTGGCCTGCCGGACGACGAAAGCCGCGACCTGCTGGCCCAGCTCTACGCCCACAGCGTGCTGCCGCAGAACATCTACCGCCACACGTGGCAGCCCCACGACCTGGTGTTCTGGGACAACCGCTCGCTGATCCACCTGGCCGCCGGTTGCCCGAGCCACCTGCGCCGCAAGCTGTTTCGCACCACCATCCAGGGCGACGCGCCTTTCTGATTCGGAGCACGAGCATGTCCAAACACATTCCATTTGCACGCTTGGCTGCGACCATTGGTCTGGGTGTCAGC
This sequence comes from Pseudomonas kitaguniensis, assembly GCF_009296165.1. Classification (GTDB taxonomy): domain Bacteria; phylum Pseudomonadota; class Gammaproteobacteria; order Pseudomonadales; family Pseudomonadaceae; genus Aquipseudomonas; species Aquipseudomonas kitaguniensis. Next base: position 8,966 of record NZ_VUAZ01000076.1, read on the forward strand.
CTGTTGGCCGGCAGCCTGGTCGCACCGGCCGCCGCGCAGGCCGAAGGCGAGATTCGCATCGCCGAGCAGTTCGGCATCGTTTACCTGCTGCTCAATGTGGTGCGTGACCAGCACCTGATCGAGAAATACGGCAAGCAGGAAGGCCTCGACATCAAGGTCGACTGGACCCAGCTTTCCGGCGGCGCAGCGGTCAACGACGCGCTGCTGTCCGGTTCCATCGACATCGCCGGTGCCGGCGTCGGCCCGCTGCTGACCATCTGGGATCGCACCCACGGCCGGCAGAACGTCAAGGCCGTGGCGTCTTTGGGCAACTTCCCGTACTACCTGGTGAGCAACAACCCGAACGTCAAGACCATCGCCGACTTCACCGAGAAAGACCGCATCGCGGTGCCAGCGGTGGGCGTGTCAGTGCAGTCGCGCTTCTTGCAGTACGCCGCTGCCAAGCAGTGGGGTGACAAGGCATTCAATCGCCTCGACAAGTACACCGTGGCCGTCCCACACCCTGACGCCACTGCGGCGTTGATCGCTGGCGGTACCGAACTGAGCGGGCACTTTTCCAACCCGCCGTTCCAGGAGCAGGCGCTGACCAACCCCAACGTGCACGTGGTGCTTAACTCGTACGACATTCTCGGCCCGAACTCACCGACCGTGCTGTTTGCCACCGAGAAGTTTCGCAACGACAACCCGAAAACCTACAAGGCCTTTGTCGAAGCATTGACCGAAGCCGCGCAGTTCGCGCAGAACGACAAAGCGCGGCCGCCGACACCTACCTCCGTGTGACCAAGGCCAAGATCGACCGAGCCGCGCTGCTGAAAATCATCGAGAACCCCGAGTTCGAATTCAGCGTGACGCCGAAAAACACCTACCCGCTGGCGGAATTTCTGTACCGCGTCGGCGCCATCAAAAACAAGCCTGAATCGTGGAAGGACTATTTCTTCCAGGACGCCAAGCCCCTGCAAGGAAGTTGAGATGAACGCGCCCTTGCAAGGCCACACGGCCAGCAACCTGCACACCACCGAGCCGTTGCTGGCGGTGGACCACGTCAGCCTGGAATACCGCACGCCGGAGCGTGTGGTGCGCGCTACGCACCAGGTGAGTTTCGAGATCGACCCGGCCGACCGCTACGTGCTGCTTGGCCCTTCGGGTTGTGGCAAATCCACCTTGCTCAAGTCCATCGCCGGGTTTATCAAACCCTGCGAAGGCGAGATCCGCTTGCTCGGGCAAAAGGTTGAGCAACCCGGCCCGGACCGCATTGTGGTGTTCCAGGAATTCGACCAACTGCCGCCGTGGAAAACCGTCAAGCAAAACGTGATGTTCCCGCTGCTCGCATCCAAAACATTGAAGCGCGCCGAAGCAGAAGAGCGCGCGCTGCACTACCTCGATAAAGTCGGCCTCAGCGCCTTTGCCGACGCTTACCCGCACACCCTTTCCGGCGGCATGAAAGCGCGGGTGGCGATTGCGCGCGCCTTGGCCATGCAGCCAAAAATTTTGCTGATGGACGAACCCTTCGCCGCCCTCGACGCCCTGACCCGACGCAAGATGCAGGAAGAACTGCTGCTGCTCTGGGAAGAAGTTCGCTTCACGCTGTTGTTCGTCACTCACTCCATCGAAGAGGCGTTGGTGGTGGGCAATCGCATCCTGTTGCTGTCACCGCATCCGGGGCGGGTGCGCGCCGAAATTCACAGCCATCAATACGACCTGCACAGCCTCGGCGGTGTGGAATTCCAGGCGTCGGCGCGGCGTATTCATCGCCTGCTGTTCGATGAAGCGCCCGAGGCCGAACGTGAGTTGGGTTTCGCCGACATCCGCATCGCTTACTGAAGGGGCCGCCCATGCGCCAGGAATTTGAAATTGACCTGCAACCACTGCTCAGCGTGCCTGTGGAACGCGAGCTACCGCTGCGTCAACGCCTATGGCAACAAGGCTGGCTGCGCAAGGGCCTGATCCTGATCGTGCTGGCGATCCTCTGGGAAGCGGTGGCGCGTTACCAGAATAACGACTTGCTGCTGCCGAGCTTTTTGCAAACCTCAGCGGCGCTCTACGACGGCCTGCTCAGTGGCGAATTGCTGAGTAAAGTCAGCATCTCGCTGGTGGTGCTGATCAAGGGCTACCTGATCGGTATCGTGTTGGCGTTCGCCCTGACCACGCTGGCGGTGTCCACGCAGTTGGGCCGCGACTTGCTCAGTACATTGACCTCCATGTTCAACCCGCTGCCAGCCATTGCGCTGCTGCCGCTGGCGCTGTTGTGGTTTGGCCTGGGGCAGAACAGCCTGATATTTGTGTTGGTGCATTCGGTGTTGTGGGCCTTGGCGCTGAACACGTACTCGGGGTTTCTCGGCGTGTCCGAAACCCTGCGCATGGCCGGTCGCAACTACGGCCTCAAGGGCATGCGTTTTGTGCTGTTCATTCTGATTCCGGCAGCGCTGCCGTCGATCCTGGCCGGCCTCAAAATCGGCTGGGCATTCGCTTGGCGCACGTTGATCGCGGCCGAGCTGGTGTTCGGCGCCACCAGCGGCAAGGGCGGGTTGGGCTGGTACATCTTCCAGAATCGCAACGAGCTGTACACCGACAAGGTGTTTGCAGGTTTGGCGGTGGTGATTCTGATTGGCTTGCTGGTCGAAAACCTGGTGTTCGACACCTTTGAGCGGCTTACGGTGAAACGCTGGGGCATGCAGCGCTAAACACGATTGCTGCTACGATTGCGCCCAGTTCACTCCCGACTGATCACGAGTGCTTGGCATGCAACTACCGGACATGAACCTGCTGGTCGCCCTCGACGCCTTGCTCGACGAGGGCAGCGTGGTCGGCGCGGCGCGGCGCATGAACCTCAGCCCGGCCGCCATGAGCCGCACCCTCACGCGTATTCGCGAGGCGGTGGGTTACCCGATCCTGGTGCGCGCCGGTCGCGGTTTGGTGCCGACGCCCAAGGCCCTGGAGTTGCAGGGCCAGGTGCGCAACGTCGTGGAGCAGGCGGCGTTGCTGTTTCGCTCGGCCGACCAAGTGGACTTGAGCACGCTGCGCCGCCGTTTCAGTGTGCGCGCCAACGACTTTTTTATCGGCGTGTATGGCGGTCGTCTGTTCGACACCATGGAGCGCATGGCGCCGTTGTGCGAGCTGTGTTTCGTGCCCGAAGGTGACACTGACGATGAAGCATTGCGCGAAGGGCGGCTCGACCTGCGCGTGAGCAACACCATGCCCGTCAGCCCCGAAGTCAAGGTGCAGAACCTGTTCTCCACCACCTTCGTCGGCCTTGCGCGGGAAGATCACCCGTTGTTTGACCAAGAGATTACTGCCGCGCGGTTTGCCAGCTACTCGCACATCAGCATCTCGCGGCGCGGCATCGCCCGCGGGCCGATCGACACCGCATTGAATGCCCAAGGCCTGGAGCGCCGCGTGGCAATGATCGCCCCGGGTTTCCACGGCGCGATGTTCATGCTGCCCGACTCCGACCTGATCCTGCCGGTGCCCAAAGAGGCGCTCTACAGCGCCAAGCGCCTGAAGTTGCCCCTGCGCGCATTCCCGCTGCCGATCTCCTTGCCCACGCTGGTCCTGGCGCAATCCTGGCACCCGCGCTTCGACAAAGACCCCGCCCACAAATGGCTGCGCGAAACCCTGCGCGAGAGTTGCCACGCCACCTGGCTGCAAGCCCAACCCACCTGAACCTGATCGTTCCCACCGTGTTGCGGGCTGTGTGGATTGCGTCTCGCGCACTTATAAGCTTCGGATAAGTAACTTTTTGTCATGCATGTGCCTGATTAAACTGCTCGGGTATTTCTAATCCTGAGTTACGTGTTGATGACATCGCTCGCTGCCCCCGCCCTGCAGGCCGCAGCCACACCCACTGCCCTCAGCCCGCCTGTATTTGGCCCGCGCATCATCACAGGCTTGGTCGGCGTGTTGCTGGCCGTGCTGGTGTCCGGCCTCAACGAGATGGTCACCAAGGTCGCCCTCGCTGATATTCGCGGCGCGCTGTTCATCGGTTTTGACGAAGGCACCTGGCTGGTCGCCGCCTACACCGCCACCTCCGTCGCGGCCATGGCCTTTGCGCCGTGGTGTGCGGTGACGTTTTCACTGCGCCGCTTCACCCTGTGCGCCATTGGGTTGTTTACCGTGCTGGGCATCCTGTGCCCGTTTGCGCCTAACTACCCAAGCCTGCTGCTGTTGCGCACCGTGCAGGGCCTGGCCGGTGGTGCGTTGCCGCCGATGCTGATGACCGTAGCGCTGCGCTTCTTGCCGGCCAACGTCAAACTGTACGGCCTGGCCGGCTATGCGCTCACCGCAACGTTCGGCCCCAGCCTGGGCACGCCGCTGGCAGCGCTGTGGACCGAATACGTCGGCTGGCAATGGGCGTTCTGGCAAATCGTCGCGCCATGCTTGCTGGCGATGGCGGCGGTGGCCTACGGCTTGCCGCAAGACCCGCTGCGCCTGGAGCGCTTCAAGCAGTTCAATTGGCGTGGCCTGCTGCTGGGGTTCCCGGCGATCTGCATGCTGGTGATCGGCCTGTTGCAAGGCAACCGACTGGACTGGTTCGAGTCCGGCCTGATCACCTTTCTGCTGAGCGGCGGTGCACTGTTGCTGGTGCTGTTCCTGGTCAATGAATGGTCGCAGCCGATCCCGTTTTTCAAGTTACAGATGCTCGGCCTGCGCAACCTCGCGTTCGCCTTGATCGTGCTGGCAGGCGTGCTGATGGTGCTGACCTCGGTGATCATCATTCCGTCGAGTTTTCTCGCGCAGGTGCAAGGTTATCGACCGTTGCAAACCGCGCCGGTGATGCTGCTGATGGCACTGCCGCAGTTGATTGCGCTGCCGTTGGTGGCAGCGTTGTGCAACCTGCGCTGGGTCGATTGCCGTTGGGTGCTGGGGCTCGGTTTGAGCATGCTGGTGCTGTGTTGCGTGGGCAGCGCGCACCTGACATCAGCGTGGGTTCGCGACGATTTCTATGGCCTTTACCTGTTGCAAATTTTCGGTCAACCGATGGCCGTGCTGCCGCTGCTGATGCTTTCCACCGGCAGCATTCAGCCGATGGACGGCCCGTTTGCCTCGGCCTGGTTCAACACCGTCAAAGGCCTCGCCGCCGTGGTCGCCACGGCGCTGCTGGAGGTGCTGACCACGCAGCGTTTGCACTTCCACTCAAGCATGTTGGTGGACCGTTTGGGCAATTCGCCGCTGGCCGACGGCGATGCGCCGGGCCTGGCGCAGCGGCTGCACGAGCAGGCCGTGGTGCTGACCTCTGCAGACCTTTATTACGTCATGGCCGCTGTCGCGGTGGCGTTGATCCTGCTGATTTTCTGGATGCCCACGCGGATCTTTCCGCCCCGCGCACCGACTTGATTGCTCACTGAGCCAAAAGGATTTTTGATGAAACGCAAAGACAAAATTGCCCTTTCCGCTATCGCCGTGTTCGCCTTGGCTGTGTTGGCGTACCGGGTTGCGCCGAGCCTTTTGGGCAACACGCGCCAGACCACCAACGACGCCTTCGTCGCCGCCGACTTCACCCTGGTGGCGCCGCGCGTGGCCGGCTTCATCAAGGAAGTGCTGGTGGAGGACAACCAGCGCGTCAAAGCCGGCCAACTGTTGGCGCTGATCGACGACCGCGATTTTCGCGCCGCCGCCCAAGCGGCCGACGCCGATACGCTCGTCGCCCAGGCCCAATTGAAAAACGCCACTGCAACCCTGGAGCGGCAAAGCTCGGTGATCGCCCAAGCGCAAGCCAGCGTCGCAGCAGACCGCGCCGAGGTGGCCTTCGCCGAACACGAACTGAACCGCTACAACCACCTCGCCGGTGTGGGCGCGGGCACAGTACAGAACGCCCAACAAGCCAAAACCCGCATCGACCAGGCCACCGCGCGCCTGGCGAATGCCACCGCGGTGCTGGCGGCGGAACGCAAGCAGGTGGAAATTCTCGGCGCCCAGCGTGACGCCGCCGAAGGTGGGCTTAAACGCGCGCAGGCGGCCCTGGAAATGGCCAGCTATCAGTTGTCCTACACGCGCATCGTCGCGCCGATGGATGGCATGGTCGGCGAGCGCGCGGTGCGGGTTGGCGCCTATGTGACGCCGGGCAGCAAACTACTCGCCGTGGTGCCGTTGAGCGAGGCCTTTGTGGTGGCCAATTTCCAGGAGACTCAGCTGTCGCACATGCACGCCGGCCAAGCCGTGCAAGTGCGCGTCGACAGCCTCGACGGTGAACTGCTTAACGGCCATTTGGAAAGCCTGGCGCCGGCCACCGGCGTGACCTTCGCGTCGGTCAAACCCGACAATGCCACGGGCAATTTCACCAAGGTGGTGCAGCGCATTCCGGTAAAGATTGTGCTAGAGCCCAATCAGCCGCTGACCGAACGGCTGCGCGTCGGCATGTCGGTGGAAGCCAGCGTCGACACCCAGCCAGCCACGCAGCCGCGTGAGGTGGCCCAGCAATGAAGCGATTTGCCTGGCTCAGCTTGAGCCTGATCAGCCTGAGTGCGTGCACCGTCGGCCCGGATTTCCAGCGGCCACAAGGCTCGCCCGTCAACCCATGGAGCGAGCCCCAAGGGCGACAGGCCGCCAGCCGCGCGGTCACCGACCCGTTGCAGGAGCGCTGGTGGGAAGTGTTCCACGACCCGCAGCTCTCAGCCCTCACACAGCGCGCGCTTCGCGATAACCTCGACCTGAAACTGGCCGGCAGCCGTTTGCAACAGAGCCGCGCCGTACGCCAGGTGACCACCGCCGAGCGCTACCCCAACCTCAATGCCAGCGGTGATTACCTGCGCCAACGCAACAGCGGCAAAGGCTTGAATGATCCGTCTGGCGAAAATGGCCGTTCGGCATTCAACCAGTGGGACGCGGGCTTCTCGGCCGCCTGGGAGCTGGACTTCTGGGGCCGCGTCAAACGTGAAACCGAGGCCGCCGATGCCACGCTGCAAGTGGCCGAAAACGACCGCCGCGCCGTGCTGTTATCGGTACTCGCCGACACCGCTCAGGATTACATTCAGTTGCGCGGCGTGCAAAACACCCGCGCCGTTACTGAGCAAAACCTCGACGTCGCCCGCCACAGCCTCAAGCTCTCGCAACTGCGCCTGGCCGACGGTGTGGCGACCGACCTGGACGTGGCCGAAGCCGCCGCGCAGGTGGCCGCCATCGAAGCGCGCCTGCCGGATTTGCAGCAGCGCCAGGACCAGTTGATCAACGCCCTTAGCCTGTTGATGGGCGAGCCGCCGCAAGCGCTGCACGCGCAGTTGTCCAAAGACGCCGCCGTGCCGCAGGCCCAGCGCCAAGTCGCCATCGGCCTGCCGTCGGAACTCGCCGAACGCCGCCCCGACATCCGCCAGGCCGAGGCGCGTTTGCACGCGGCCACTGCGAATATCGGCGTGGCCAAGGGCGACTTCTACCCGCGCATCACCTTGTCTGGCAGCCTCGGCTCGCAAGCCCTGCAACTCTCGGATTTCGGCTCTTGGGGCTCGCGCGCTTTTGCCTTCGGCCCGCAGTTCAGCCTGCCGCTGTTCAATGGCGGGCGCCTGCAAGGCATGTTGAACCTGCGCGAAGCCCAGCAACAGGAAGCCGCGCTGGCGTACCAGCAAACCGTGCTGCGTGCCTGGCATGAAATCGACGACCAATTGACCCGCTACAACGCCAGCCAATTGCGCCGCGACAGCCTCGCCGAGGCGGTACGCCAAAACCAGATCGCCCTCACCACCGCGCAACATCAGTACGTCGAAGGCGTCGCCGATTTCGTCAACGTACTCACCGTACAAAGCGCACTGCTGGCGACGCAGGAACAGTGGGTGGAAAGCTCCACCAGCGTGTCACTGGCCATGGTTGGCTTATACAAGGCGTTGGGCGGCGGCTGGCAGTCGGTTTACCCTGAAGGCTAAGCACAGCTTGCGCACTGGAATTGTCCAGGCTTAACTGCTTTCAGGTTTGCAACAGCATAAAGGTAACGTCGTCTTCGGCGGGGTAGGCGTCAAGGCTGCCTGCGGTGATAGCACCGAGCTGGCTTTCAGGCGAGAGTTCAGCCCAGAACCCGTCGGTTGCCAGTATCCATGTAGTGTCTTTGGCTATCAGCAAAGATTGAACATGGGGTTCATGGCGCCTGCGACGGCTCATGCAGTTGAGCAATATTTTACGCGCGGGGTTGTTCGCGATAAGCGCGTGGCTTAGATCGCCTTTCCAGTTCGGCCCGCATTGAGGTGAGGTCAGCCAGCGCGGGCGCTGGTCCTTTTCCAGGTATCCCAGGCAGCAGTCACCGCAATGAATGGAAATTGCTGTGTGGTCAACCACCAGTAAGGCAAGGTAACTGGTGGAGGCGACCGGAAAGTCGGGACACACATTTGAATGCACGTCTTCGAGTAAGGTCAGCGTCAGCTTCAATGCCTCATCAAGGCAAGACACGGTTATCGGTGCAGCCCGGGAAAAGGCGTCGAGCACGTGTTGAGTCAAGGCCTTCGCCAGCTCGCCACTTCCAGGTTTGGCGGAGCCGTCAGCAATCATATAAAGACACGACCCCGTATTCTGCGCTGAGCCGCTGGCATCGCGGTTTTCTGCTGAACAGGCGCCTTGCTGGCTAAGACTCAAGCGAAGTATCAAACGCGCGCTCCGAATCCAATCAAGGCTTTCAGGCGGTCGTAAATCAAGGCTTCGCGATCAGCGTCTTGAGCGGTGCTTTGAATCACACTCTGAAAATCTGTCAGCTTGAGCAACGCCGAAAGTTGGTCGCTCACGAAGCGTTGCAGCTCAGCAGGTGCTTGCTTCACTTCCTCGATCAGCTCTTCCCGTCCGTCCAGTAGGGCAATGATGTCTTCAATGTCGTTGGAGGTCAGTACGTCGCCACGACCTCGTCCCTGATAGGCCTGCAGTTTTGCGGCAAGGAACCAAGGGGCTGAAAATACCTTAATGCGTGTTCCGTTGGGCAATGTGTAAGCGATGGCATTTTCCAGTCCCCCCACAAACCAGGTATTGGAGAAACCCAGTACCTTTTCATCGGTCGGCATGAAGTCGACTTTCAAGGCGCCTAGTCGTAAACGGCAGGTAACAGTGTCCTGGCCGGTATTTTTGAAACCCTTGGATTTCAGGCTTTCCTCCAACCGATACCAGTCCGTGGTGCCAGTCAAATGAATGACCAAGTCCACGTCGTCTGTACCTCGAATCGACTCCAGTGTGTATTCGTCGGTGATGAGCAAAACCGTGGTACACCCGCCGACAAACGCCACCTTCCCACGTAACTCTTCACCCAGCGCCTCGGCAACCTCTTCCAGCATTTGCAGCATCATTGTTCGGTTGGACGTCATAAGATCCACTCCCGCAGCATCGCATCGGCCACTTTGGCTTCGCGTGGCCCGCCGATGCGAATGGCGTCAACAAGGGCTAAAAAATGATAGAGAAGCTCGTCCTTTTTCACCGCGCCGGGGACGGTTTTATACAAGGGGGTGATCTCCTGACCTTTGCTTTTGCCGTATGCGTCCGGCCAGACCGGAATGAGATCGCCGCCGCTCATGACTTTGCCCGCCAGGATTGGCGCAGCGAATGCCGTTGGAATGCCACGCACGATCGGGCCTGGTTTAGCGGGGAAGATGTAGCGAATGCTGTACGTGACCAGGTCAAGCAGCGCCTTGCTCCTTACCAGAGGTAATCCGTTGGCATGGCTCGTATAAATCATGCCAATTTCCCTGCAACGGTTCAGGGACGAGGAGACTTCTGTTTTGCTTAAGCCCAATGCAGAAGACAGGGCTCTGACCGAGTAGTTTTGCAGGCTGCTTTTTTCGGAATCTTCATTCAGATCCTCCCAGCCTTGCCAGTCATCAAGTGACGAAAGCTGAACGGTTTCAAAATTTTGTATGTATTCAGGAAGACTTTGAAATCCGAGGGACGCGTGCTCTTTTTCCACAGAGAACTCTCGCTTTTTTACGCGCTCGCCTTTGGCCTGAAGCTCCAGGCTGATCAGCTTGAACAGGATCACGATGTCTTGACTTTTCATGGGGCTCCGAATCTAAGTGTCCTCTGTCCGCGGACAGAGGACACTTTCTTGCACAGAGTTCACGTGTATGTCAACGATTCTGCAAAACACCCCATTCCCCACCAAACCATTCACTCGGGTCCAGCAGTCGGAAGTAGAACTTTTGCGGCCAATGCAGGATCAAGGCTTTGTCCGATTCCAGAAGCGAATAACAGGCTTTTGTCCTAGAGTGGCGGTGTTTGCGTCAGGTGATTCAGGTAATGGCAGGGGAATTGAGGTGCATCGGTCTGTGGTAGAGCAAAACAAAAAGCTTGGGGAGTTACCCGCATTCAGTCGCTTTTCTTGGGAAGGCGCCAGCTATATCAGCCAATTATGGTGGGTGCCGATCCTGGCACTGGCCATGGCCCTGCGTTTTTACAACCTCACGGCGTCGGCAATTTGGGGCGACGAAGGCTCTAGCCTGCTATTGAGTGAATACGCGGCGGGCGACCTGTGGTTTCACGCGGCGCACGATGTGCACCCGCCGCTGTATTTTTTCATGTTGCGTGGCTGGATTGAGCTGTTCGGCGACAGCATCTTGTCGATTCGCGGCATGAGCGCAATCCCTGGCGTGGTCGCCGTAGGCTTGGGTATCTGGCTGACGCGGCAACTTTCCACTCGGCGTGCGGCGGTGCTGGCGGGGATTCTGCTGGCGCTGCTGCCCACGGCGGTGCGCTACAGCCAGGAAGTGCGCATGTATTCACTGCTCGGCGTGTGGCTGCTGGGCGCCACGCTGGCGCTGGTGTATTGGGTGCGGCAGCCCGAACGCATGCGCTACCTGGTGGCGTATGGGCTGCTGATGACCGCAGGCTTTTACACGCATTACTTCACCGCGCTTTGCGTGCTGGTGCATTGGGCCTACCTGGCGGTGTTGAGCACATCCCGGGCGCCGGGCCAGCGTTTGATTTTGCGCCCTGCCTGGTGGCTGACCAATGTCACGATTGTGCTGCTGTACTTGCCTTGGTTGCCGAACCTGCTGGACCTGGTGCAACACGTGGAACAGTTGAAAGTAGGCGGCGATATTGGCTGGGAAGAGCCGGTCAACGTGTTTTCCCTGCCATCCATGGTCTGGCAATTCGTGCTGCAGGATGAAGGCATCGGCTTCTGGCAGCCGCTGTTCTGGCTGTTTCCGATACTGTTGGTGAGCATCGTGGGCGTCACCACCTGGCGGGACCGCGAGCGTTACCGGCCAGCCAGCTTGCTGGCGCTGTTCTTTTTGCTGCCACTGCTGCTGGTGTACGCGGTGTCGTTTCTGTCCCCGGTGTTTATCGAGCGTTACCTCACCGTGTACGCGTTCGGGTTGCCGATCCTCCTGGCCCTGGCCATCGACCGCCTGCCATCGCGCCTGTCGCTGCTGGGAGCAGCGCTGTTCGTGCTGTTCGTCGGGGTGGAACTGCTGGGGTTGAAAAACAATTTCAGCGTGGATGAGCAAGACCAATTCAACGTGCCGGTGGAGTTCGTCAACCGCAATTACCAGGAAGACGACCGCATCGTCCTCAGCGACATGATGTGGTACCTCAGCTACGTGTATTACGACCAGACCGACGCCCAACTGCAGCTCTACACCCCGCCTAAACCGGACGGTACGCCCACCCGCCCGAATGCCTACGGTTTTGGCACGCTGGTGGACCAGGACGGCGGGCGCATCTACCTCGACCGGCTGGCGGCATTGCCCGCCGATACTCACCGCGTATGGCTGATCAGCAGCGTTGAGGCGCCGGACGATTTTGCGCCGCTGCCCGAGGGCTGGCGCGAGCTGAGCCGGCAAGATGGCGGCGGTGCCAGGGCGCGGTTGTTCGTCGTGTGCAACGGGCCGCAACCGCAACCTGAGGGCTGCCGCTAAACTCAGTTGATGGGTTACTTCCCGGGAGCCGCTCATGCAATGTCGTTGCGAGCCGGGCGAGGGGTGTAAAAAACTTGGGAAAAAAGCCATAACTTGAAAAAATCTGGTTATGGTTGAAAAAATCTGGGGTTTAATCGCCTGAGTGAACTTTTTCCGAGGTTGCGCGATGTCTTTGGTTGGTTATGCCCATCTTCACCGAAGCCTCTGCTTGAAAGCGATTGCGCCTGCTCCCGAGCGAAGAGAAATCCCGCAGCAGTTTCAGTACAGTGTGCCGGAGGAGGTGTTTGAGTTTATTGAGGTCGAAGCGGGGAAGGCGCTCAGCTAACGCAGTAGCGGTTGCACAGCCTCAACCATCCCACCTATAGTTCGCCGTCGCCGCACATCGGCGATCGGATTTGGCGATCCGCATATCTACCCAGCGCTTCAGCGCACCATGCTACCTGCCCGTATTTTGCGGCGGGTGGTTCTATGGCGGCTGTGCGCGGGAGGCCTTCGGGCCTGCCGGGTTGGGTAGATAACCGGTTCGCAACCTGCGTACAGCTGCCACCTATTCTGTTTGGCGACAGGCGGGTGGTTAATTGAAGCCAACTCAAAGGTTATCTACCCAATGGAACAATTTTCTCGACTCAAATCTAACCCGACCAGCGTTCCCGTCCTGACCTTCAACACCTTCGCCCCCTCGCACTTGCTGCATGAAACCGCCCGCAGTCGCGTGCGTATCGGCACTGAGCTGCTCGACACACTCACCTCAACCACCGACGAACAAAACCGCCAGCACTTGGTGACGGCGGCGTTGGTCTCGCTGCGAGATGGCCTGGACATGATGGGCGAAATCCAGCGCCGCCTGGATGCGCAGGCCGAACAGCAGAGCTGACGCCAGCGCCAAGGTAACAGGCCCGTTGTGGCGAGCGGGCTTGCTCGCCACCACTGCCCTATCAGCCTGCGTCGAAACCCGCCACCGATCAGCGAATATGTTTCGAAACTTGACTGACTTGGGTCGGTCCCTCATATTGATAGTTAGCAAACTAACTGTATGCGAACTGTCTTGTGCCTCAAACCCTCGAACAACTCCACATGAACCTCAGCAGCAGCATGGTGGTGGGCGCCCGTAATTGGCGCAAAATCTGCCAGACCACGCTGGTGAGCTACGGTATTTCCGAAGCCTGCGCCGTGCCGTTATTGATGATCGGCCGCTTGGGCGACGGTGTGCATCAAGTAAAAGTCGCCCAGGCATCGGGAATTGAAAGCCCGTCGCTGGTGCGCTTGCTCGACCAACTGTGCAGCGGCGGCTACGTGTGCCGTACCGAAGACATCCACGACCGTCGCGCCAAGGCCTTGAGCCTCACCGCGCGTGGCCGAGAGCTGGTGCAAGCGGTAGAAGTGCAACTGGTGCGCCTGCGCCAGGACGTGCTGTCGGACATTGGTCGCAGCGATCTCGAAGCGGCGCTGCGCGTGCTGCGGGCCTTTGAAGTGGCCGGGGTTGCAGCGTCTTGAACGGATTTTTCAGCGGCTTCCCGCCTGCCCGTGACTGGTTTTACGGCGTACGTACGTTCGCGGCGTCGATGATCGCGTTGTACATCGCCATGCTCATGCAAATGCCGCGTCCGTACTGGGCGATGGCCACGGTGTATATCGTCTCCAGCCCGTTTGTCGGCCCTACCAGCTCCAAGGCGCTGTACCGCGCCGTCGGCACTTTTATGGGGGCCGCGGCCGCGGTGATTTTTGTGCCGATGTTTGTGCAAGCGCCTTATGTGCTGGTGGTGGTGATTGCGCTGTGGACGGGCATTTTGCTGTTCCTGTCGATGCACCTGCGCACGGCGAATAACTACGCCTTGATGCTCGCCGGTTACACCTTGCCGCTGATCGCCTTGCCGGTGGTGGATAACCCGCTGGCAGTGTGGGATGTGGCCGAGGCGCGTACCGAAGAAATCTTCCTCGGCATCGCGGTAGCGGCGGTGGTAGGCGCGATGTTCTGGCCGCGTCGGCTGATGCCGGTGTTCGATGGTTCGGTGGCCAAGTGGTTCGCCGATGCGCAGGTTTACAGCCAGCGCTTTTTGACCCGCAACGTGCAGCCGGAAGAGGTGAGTAACCTGCGCGGCGCCATGGTGGCGACCTTTAATACCCTGGAATTGATGATCGGCCAGTTGCCGCACGAAGGCGCGCGGCCGCAAACGGTGCGCAACACCAAAGAGCTGCGCGGGCGGATGATTCACCTGATGCCGGTGATCGATGCGCTCGACGATGCGGTGTACGCCGTCGAGCATCGTGCGCCGGAGTTTCTCGACCGCCTTGCACCGCTGTTGCAAGCGGCTGAGCAATGGCTTGCAAGCACCACCGAAAGCGCACCGCTGGAACGCTGGCGCGTGCTGCGTGACCAAGTCGACGCGCTGCAACCGGCCGGCGAAGCGCTGAACGACCGCCACACACTGCTGTTCTCCAACGCCCTGTATCGGCTGGGTGAATGGATCGACCTGTGGCAAGACTGCCGCAGCCTGCAGGCCGCGCTGCAATGCGAAAGCCAAGACACCTGGCGCGCGGTTTACCGCCACTGGCGCCTCGGCCGGCTGACGCCGTTCCTCGACCGTGGCCTGATGTTCTATTCGGCGTTTTCCACCGTCACCGCGATCATCGTCGCCTCGGTATTGTGGATTCTGCTGGGCTGGACCGATGGCGGCAGCGCGGTGATTCTGGCCGCCGTGGCGTGCAGCTTTTTTGCCTCGATGGACGACCCGGCGCCGCAGATCTACCGGTTCTTTTTCTGGACCGCCATGTCGGTGTTGTTCGCCAGCCTGTATCTGTTTTTGGTGCTGCCCAACCTGCATGATTTCCCCATGCTGGTGCTGGCGTTCGCCGTGCCGTTTATCTGCATCGGCACGCTCACCGTGCAGCCGCGTTTCTACTTGGGCATGTTGCTGACGCTGGTGAACACCTCGTCGTTCATCAGCATCCAGGGCGCCTATGACGCAGACTTCCTGAACTTCGCCAACGTCAACCTGGCCGGGCCGGTGGGCTTGCTGTTTGCGTTTGTGTGGACGCTGGTGGCGCGGCCTTTCGGCGCTGAGCTGGCGGCCAAGCGCCTGACCCGTTTTAGCTGGCGCGACATTGTCAGCCTCACCGAACCTGCGACCCTGGCCGAACACCGGCATATGGCCGCGCAAATGCTCGACCGCTTGATGCAGCACTTGCCGCGCCTGGCAATCATCGGCCAGGACACTGGCATCGCCCTGCGCGATTTGCGTGTGGCGCTGAACCTGCTTGATCTGCTCGCCTACTCGCCACGCATCCACGGCGTGCCACGCGTATTGCTCAACCAAGTGGTCGAGGGCGTTGGCGGCTACTTCAAGGCCTGCCTCAAAGCGGGTGAACGCTTGCCTGCGCCCAGCGGTCTGCTGATGACCCTCGACCGCACGCGTCGCGCCCTCAACGGCCAAGGCCTGCAAAACGAAGACGACAGCCGCCTGCATCTGTTGCACGCACTCGCGGGTTTACGCCTGTCGCTGCTGCCGGGCGTGGAATTTATTGGCGGCACCGAAATGGAAGCGCCGCTGCCTGATGGAGCGCCTTTATGATCGGTGACCTGGACATCAGCGGGGTGTTCCTGCCCACGTTGCTGGTGCTGATGGGCATTACGTATGTGCTGTTTCTGGTGGTGCACGGGCTGTTGACCCGCGTCCACTTCTATCGCCTGGTCTGGCACCGGGCATTGTTCAATGTGGGGCTCTACGCGCTGTTGTTGGGCGCGGTGGACTCACTCAGTCGATACCTCATGACATGAAAAAACCTTTTTTGACCATCGGCCGTGTCGTCCTGACGCTGTTGATCGTGACGTTTGCGGTCGTTGTTGTGTGGCGCATGGTCATGTACTACATGTTTGCGCCCTGGACCCGTGACGGGCACATCCGTGCCGACATCGTGCAGATCGCCCCGGACGTGTCCGGGCTGATCCAGCAAGTCGACGTGCGCGACAACCAGCTCGTCGCCAAGGGCCAAGTACTGTTTGCGGTTGACCAGGACCGCTTCAAGCTGGCCCTGCGCCAAGCGCAGGCCGCCGTGGCTGACCGCCAGGAAACCCTGGCCCAGGCCACTCGTGAGTACAAGCGTAACCGTGGCCTGGGCAATTTGGTGCCGAGCGAGCAACTGGAAGAAAGCCAATCGCGCGTGGCCCGCGCTCAATCTGCGTTGGCCGAGGCGCAAGTGACGGTGGACGCCGCCCAACTTAACCTCGACCGCTCGGTGATCCGCAGCCCCGTGGACGGCTACGTCAACGACCGCGCGCCGCGTGCCCAGGAATTCGTGACGGCCGGGCGCCCGGTGCTGTCGGTGGTGGACAGCAACTCCTTCCACATCGACGGCTATTTCGAAGAAACCAAGCTGGACGGGATTCACGTCGGCATGGCGGTGGATATTCGCGTGATCGGCGACAACGCTCGCCTGCGCGGCCATGTGCAGAGCATCGTCGCCGGTATCGAAGACCGCGACCGCAGCAGCGGTTCTAACCTGTTGCCCAACGTCAACCCGGCGTTCAGCTGGGTGCGCCTGGCCCAGCGGATTCCGGTGCGCATCGCCTTTGATGAGGTGCCGGCGAACTTTCGCATGATCGCCGGGCGCACGGCCACCGTGTCGATCATTGCCGACACGGCTACAGACGGAGAAAAACCATGAAACCCGCGGCGTTGCTGGCAACGGTCAGCTTGGGTGTGCTGCTGTCGGCCTGCCAAGCGGTTGGCCCGGATTATAAGTTGCCGGAAAACGCCGCAATCAACCGTGACGACCTGCAAGGGCAGCTCGCGGGCGAGGGTAACAACGTGGTGTCGGCGCCGGTGCCGGCCGACTGGTGGAAGCTCTACAACGACCCGCGCCTGGATGCGCTGGTGCGCCAGGCCATGGCGTCGAACACCGACCTGCGGGTGGCCGCCGCCAACCTGCAACGCGCGCGCTTCCAGACCCAACAGGCGGAATCTGCGGGCGGTTGGAGCGTGGGTGCCAAGGCTGAAGCCCAGCGCCTGCAAGAGTCCGGCGAAGCCTATTTGCTCACGGAAAAAGTCCCGGTGGGCAACATCGGTGCCGCCAGCATCAGCACGTCCTACCAGTTCGACTTGTTCGGCACCTTGCAGCGCGGTATCGAAAGCGCCCACGCCAGTGCGGACGCAGCCCAAGCCGCCGCCGATACGGCACGCATCACGCTGGTAGCCGATGTGGTGCGTTCCTACACCCAAGTCTGCGCGGCCAACGAAGAACTGGCGATTGCCAACGAGTCCCTCGGCCTGCAAGCGCAGAGCACCCAGTTGACCCAGCGCCTGCGTGACGCCGGGCGCGGTGACGAAACCCAGGTGACCCGCTCGCAAACTCAATACAAATCCTTGCGCGCCGACATGCCGCGCTACCAAGCGGCACGCCAGGCCGGGTTATTCCGCCTGTCGATGCTGTTGGCCACGCCGCTGGACCAACTGCCGCCAGGCACCGACAGCTGCGCCGAGCTGCCGCACATTGCCCAGTTATTGCCGGTGGGCGACGGCGCCACCTTGCTCAAGCGCCGCCCCGATGTACGCCAGGCCGAGCGCCAACTGGCCGCCGCCACCGCGCGTATCGGCGTGGCCACCGGCGCGTTGTACCCAGACATCAGTATCGGCGCCACCGTGGGCACGGTTGGCTTGCTTGATGACTTGGGCACGCCGGCGACCAATCGCTGGGGCTTTGGCCCGCTGATCAGTTGGACGGTGCCAACCAACGGTGCGCGTGCACGTATTCACGAAGCCGAAGCCGCGACCCAAGGCGCGCTGGCGCATTTTGACGGGGTGGTGCTCAACGCCATCCGCGAGACCCAGACCGGCCTGGCGCAGTACACCGCGCAGTTGCAGCGCCGGGATGCACTGGCCGATGCCGGCAAGTCCGCCCAAGAAGCCGCGCAACAGACGCACCGTTTCTTCCAGGCCGGCCGCGCCTCATTCCTCGCCGACCTGCAAGCCACGCGCACCTACACCGACGTGCGCGCGCAACTGGCGGCGGCGAACACTCAAGTTGCCATGAGCCAGATCAATCTGTTCCTGGCGTTGGGCGGCGGTTGGGAAAGCGCACGAGCGCAAGCGTCACCGCCCGGCAAACCCTGAGCCAATAGCGATGCTGCAAAAGTCGGTCCGCCTTGATGTTTTAGTCAGGCGGTCCGGTAGGCATTGGCTGAATAGTGCGTGGGAATTGTCTGGCGTGGCCACTGCCATGGGCCAAGAGCGTTTTCCATTGGACGTCTGCGATCTGGAGGCCATGACCTCGAATAATGCCGTTACACACCGTGAGTTTGAGGTGTTGGTGTACACCTGGACGGTGCGTTTGAAGCGTTTTGACCACCCGCTGGATGAGATCAAAACGCGGTACCCGTGAACCAACTGCCAGGCTGACCCCTCTGAAAAGCTGCGCCGTTCTCGGCCGCCAGTGCTAATCTTCCCCCGTTTTCGGCGGGCTTGAGCCAACCCTTTCGGGGTTCAAGGAAGACAGCCCACTTCTCACAGGATTTGATCAGGTCACTTCATGAATAAGCCAGCAGTCGTTCTTTTGGGTTTCGTTGTCGCCGTCGGCGTCGTCAGTGCAGGCGGCGCCTGGTACACCGGCAAGCAACTGGAGCCGGTGCTGCAAACCGCGATCCAGAACGCCAACAAGGAACTGCAAACGTCCATGGCCGGCACCGATGGCAGCTTGAACCTGGAGCTGGTGTCGCTGGACCGTGGCCTGTTCAGCAGTACCGCGCACTACCGCCTCAAAGGGCAGGGCAGTGTATTCGGCGACGCCAACCCGAACCCGGAGCTGCTGTTCGTTGACCACATTGAACACGGCCCGCTGCCATTCTCGCGCCTGGTGTCGCTGAAGTGGTTGCCGGTCATGGCCACCAGTCATTACGAGATGGAAAAAAACCCCACCACCGAAAAATGGTTCGCCGCCAGCAAAGACGTATCGCCGGTCAAAGGCGTGGCGAACATCGGCTATAACCGCTCGGTGAATGGCAATGTCGAATTGCTGCCCCTGGAAATCAAGGACGACAAGTCCTCGGTGAGCTTCTCCGGCGCCAACCTCGACGTCGACAGCAGCGCCGAAGGCCAGAAGGTCAAGGCCAGCGGCTACATGAACAGCCTTAAAGTCGCGTTGATCGACGCCAAAGGCGAGCCGTTCGAAGCCGAGCTGTCCGGCCTGACCGTGGCCAGCAACCTGGAAAAATCCACGTTCGGTTTCTACACCGGGCAAAACACCATTGAGCTGACCGACACCAAAGTCACCTTCGGCCCGCAGAAAACCGTGCTGACGCTCAAGGGCTTCGAGCAAAAAGACAGCAGCGAGGCCAAGGGCAACAACCTGGCAGGCCGCGTTGACTACAAGATCGACGAGATCGGTTATCAGGGCAAACCTGTTGGTTCGGCGGCCATGGCCGTGAGCATGAAGAACATCGATATTCCGGGCATGCTGGCACTGACCAAGCTGTACCAGGACAAGATGCAGCCGGTGCAAGCAGCTTCCGCTAATAACCAACCGATGCCTGAGTTGCAACTGACTGAAGCCGAGCAAACCCTGGCCGAGACCAACGTCAACCAAGTGCTGGCTGCCAAGCCGCAACTGGCGGTGGAAAACCTCTCGCTGAAAACCACCCATGGCGAAAGCAAATTCAACCTGGTTGTCGACCTGACCAAACCGGCATCGCTGGAACTGCCACCGGTTGAATTGGGCAAGCAGGCCATCGCGCTGCTGGACGCCAACCTGACCCTGTCCAAGCCAATGATCGGTGACGTGGCTGCCTTGCAAGCGCAGGCGGGTGGCGTGACTGACCCTAAAGCCATCGAGCAGCAATCGCAGATGGCCGCCGAGATGGTCAGCGGCATGGCGGTCGGCACTCAGCTGGCGACGCTGGTGGGCACGGATGTAGTGTCCAAGCTGCATTACGCCAACAATGAAGTGACCTTCAACGGCCAAAAAATGACCGTTGAGCAATTCATTAGCCTGATGACGGCCAAGTTGGGTGCTGTGAGCGGCGCGCAGTAACGTTTCCTGCATCAAGCAAGCAATAAAGCGTGGGGGAGTGGGGTTGCCTGAGGCAGCGGCCGCTCCCCTTTCGTTTTTGTGAGCCGGTAATTCTGAGCCGTTTCGCAAACCCGGCGTGCTGTTGATTCACAACGATGAGGAGGGCGGCGTGGAGCGGGTGAAGTCACAGGTTTCCCGCGACGTTGAGCGCCCCGGCGGGCTTGGCTAAAGGCCCCCGTTTCCATAGGGCCAGCGGGCTATTGTGGCGAGCGCGCTGAGAGGCCTCTACAACCCACTCGCCACGACCCAACACGGCAAAGTCGATAAATGCGATCCACTTCACAAAACACCCGCGAACTTTTGTGAACTCCCCGGCACTAACCCTCACGACGCGAACTTGGTGGCTAAATACTGGCACCCAGGCGCCCTTTGTCGAATCGTTATCAAAACAGCGGCCGCTTGTCGGAATAAAATCCTCTGTAACAAGCTGTCACACTTTTTTATAATTTTATTATTCTTATTAATCAATAACTTGCAGATTTAACGTCGACGAATAGGCAGCTAGTCCAACTTCTTGGATCTGCCCAAGTTGGGTGTTAATTTGCCAGCCCTTGATTTTCGATGGATCGGATATGCCTTCGTTATTGCCACGGATTCGGACTGCGCTGTGCACGCTCACGCTCGCCTGCTTGAGCCTGAACACTGCCGCAGCGGCCCCCACACCGGGTGATCAGGACCTGATCCGCGACCGGCAAAACCGCTTGCTCGAAGAACAGCAGCGCCGCCTTGAAGAACTCAAGGACCTGCCCGGCAAAGAGGCCAAGCCTCAAGCCCCGGCCACGCCTGCCGACACACGCTGCTTCCCGATCAAAGACGTGCAACTGCAAGGCGCCGACAGCCTGCCGGCCACCGACCGCGAGCGCTTGCTCAAGCCCTACATCGGCCAATGCCTGGGCGTCTCGCAGCTGAATGAACTGCTCAAGAACATCACCGATTACTACATCGCCAAAGGCCGCGTCACCAGCCGCGCCTACTTGCCGCAACAAGACCTCTCCACCGGCCACCTGCACGTGCTGGTGGTGGAGGGCAAACTTGAAGCCTTGAGAGGCGCCGAAGGCAGCACGGTGACCGACCGTGAACTGGCCATGGCCTTCCCCGGCAAGGTCGGCGAGGCGCTGAACCTGCGCGAAGTGGAACAACTGGTGGACCAGTTGAACCGTTTGCCGTCCAAGCAGGCGCAAATGGAGCTGACCCCCGGCAGCCAGATCGGCGGCAGCGACGTGGTGGTCAAAAACACCCCGCAAAAGCCTTGGCGCGCCAGCCTGTCGCGTAATAACGACGGGCAAAAAAGCACCGGCGAACAGCAATGGGGCGCAGGCCTTGAGTGGGACAGCCCGCTCGGCCTGGCCGACCAATTAGTGCTGCGCGGCGGCCACGATGCTGTCAGCGACCATCAAAAAACCTCGAAAAACAGCATGCTCTACTACAACGTGCCATGGGGTTGGTGGAATTTCAGTTACACCTACAGCGAGAGCGATTACCGCGCGCCGGGTTACGCCGACACCTTCAAGTTCAAGCAGTCGGGCGACAATGAAAACCACCAGTTGCGCGCCGAACGCGTGATCCACCGCGACGACGTCAGCAAAACCTCGCTCAACGTCGGCGTGGCGCACCTGCGCACTAACAACTACATCAATGACGAACAGCTTCAGACCAGCAGCAACCGCCTGAGCGAGCTGCAATTAGGCGTCAACCACGGCCGTCGCATCGGCACCGCCTTCGTCAACCTCGACCTGGGCATGCAAAACGGCATTGGCGCGTTCGACGCCCAGTCTGAACACGAGCGCGATGCTGACGGCAACCGCCAGCCCAGCGCGCGCTACCGCAAATACACGGCCACCGTCAGCTACCTGCAACCGTTCAGCCTGTTGGGCGAGGCGTTAAGTTTTTCCAGCTTGGCCACCGGCCAGCGCAGTGAAGACATTCTGTTCAGCCCGCAGCGCATCAGCCTCGGCGGCTCGGCCTCGGTGCGTGGTTTCAAGGACCAGGAACTGACCGGCGACAGCGGCGGCTACTGGCGCAACGAGGTGCGCTGGGCGCGCCCGGTGACCCTGGACTGGATGCGCCCGGCGTTCGTCGAATACGGCGCCAGCGTCGGTTACGACCAAGGCGTGATCAGCAACGGCCGCTACAACGGCGACGTGCACGGCCGGGTGTCGAGCAACTCGCTGGAGCTGTTCGCCCGTGGCAAATACGTGAGCACCAGCGTGACCTTTGCACATTCTTTGGAACGCCCGGCAGTGATGAGCGAGCGCGAAGCGCCGATCTACTTCCGTATGGATTTCTTCCTGTAATCAACGCCCCGTTACATCGAGAGTTCGACAATGGATGTTCGCCACTTTGCCTTCCTGGCCCGCCAACCTTCTGCTGCGTTGAAGCCGCGGGACTCGTTCTTTGGCCTGCCCAAGCGCGGCCTGGTGCTGATCCTGGCCAACGCGCTGTTCTGGCAGCCGCTGCTCGCGCAGGCCGACGGCATTGCGGTCAGCGCGCCCGGCACCACCGTCGGCCAGGCCGGCAACGGCGTGCCCGTGGTGAACATCGCCACCCCGAATGGCAGCGGCTTGTCGCACAACCAATTCAAGGACTACAACGTCGGCCCCAACGGCGTGATTCTCAACAACGCCACCGGCGCGATACAAAACACCCAGTTGGGCGGCAACATTGTCGGCAACCCCAACCTCAAAGGCGGCGCCGCCAGCGTCATCCTTAACGAAGTCAACGGCGGCAGCCCCAGCCAATTGCGCGGCTACACCGAAGTGGCCGGCCAGTCGGCCAAAGTCATCGTCGCCAACCCGTACGGCGTCACCTGCAGCGGCTGCGGTTTCATCAACACCCCCAACGTCACCCTGACCACCGGCAAACCGGTACTCGACGCCAGCGGCCAGTTGCAGCGCTACCAGGTCGACGGCGGCGCCGTGACCATCGACGGCGAAGGCCTCAACGCGAGCAACGTCGACCGCTTCGAAATCATCACTCGCTCAGCCAAGATCAACGCGCAAATCAACGCCCGCCAACTGGCGGTAATCGCCGGTCGCAACGACGTCGACGCCAACACCCTGGCCGCCACCCCGCGCGCCGACGACGGCAGTGCCAAACCCGAGCTGTCGATTGACTCGTCGGCGCTGGGCGGCATGTACGCCGGCGCGATCAAACTGGTCGGCACGGAGGCCGGTGTGGGCGTGAAGCTCGACGGCACGCTGGCGGCCAGTGGCGGGGATATTCAGCTTGATGCGAATGGGCATTTGAGCATGGCGCAGGCGGCGGCCAGCGGCGCAATCAACGTCAAAGCCGCCAGCCTCGACGCGCAAGGCCCTGTGTACGCGGGCACCGCGTTGGACGTGCACACCCAAGGCGACCTGACTAACCGCAAAAGCCTCGCCGCACGTGACCGCATTGCGCTGTCCAGCGGTGGCACGCTGACCAACGGCGACATTATCGAAGCCGGCGTCAACACCGATAACACCCGCAACGCCGCCGGCGATGTGAGCCTGCGCGCCAACACCGTCAACAACACCGGCGCCAGCGTTATCGCAAGCCGTACAGTGGCCGTGGATGCCACCGCCTTGAACAATCAGGGCGGCACCTTGAGCGCGAAACAGCGCACACAGATGACCGCTGCGACCGTCGACAACCAGAACAAGGGGCGCATTCTCAGCAACGACAGCCTGAGTGTCACGGCTGACACCCTACTGAACACGCAAGGTGGGTTGGTCACCAGCAATGGCGCGCTGACCGCCGCCGTGGGCGACTTGCATAACCAGGGCGGCGAAGTGTCGAGCCTGGACACTGCGGCACTGACAGTGAATACCCTGGATAACGTCGCGGGCCTGGTCACGGCCGGCAAAGCGTTGAGCCTGAACATCGGCGCCTTGAATAATCAGAACGGGGTGCTCACCAGCCAGGGCAATGTCGCCCTCGCCGGGAATAATCTGGACAACCGCCAGAAAGGCCTGATCGCGGGTACTAGCGGTGTGCAGGTGAACGTGGCCAACATCGACAACCGCAACGGCGAGCTGTCGAGCCGGGCGGGCGTGCAGGTCAGCGCTACGCAATTGGATAACAGCGACGGCGGGCTGGTGATTGCCGGCAGCGGCTTGAACCTGACGGCGGATCAGTTGCTCAACCGCAACCAAGGGCTGATCAGCAGCGAAGGGCTACTGAGCGTGACGGCGGGCACGTTGGCCAACCGCGGGGGCACCGTTTCAAGCGCTGGCGCGCTGACCATCAGCACGCGCGGCGCCCTGGACAATCAGGGTGGGCGCCTGGTGACCGACGGCGCCTTGAACCTGAACAGCGCGAGTCTCGACAACAGCCAGCAAGGTACCCTGAGCGCGCGACAAACCGCGAACCTCACCACCGCAGACCTGAACAACCAGCAGGGCGGCCAGATCACCAGCGCCGACAGCCTGACCCTGGCACTCAATCGTGGCCAGTTCAATAACCAGGGCGGGCTGATTAACGCGCCGCTGTTGGTGCTCAACAATCTGAAGGACGTGAATAACCAGGGCGGCGAGATTTCCAGCAGCCAGGCGTTCACGTTGGCTGCAGACAACCTGGACAACAGCAACGGCAAATTGCTCAGCAACACCGCGCTGACCCTGCGCATCGGCCAGGCCCTGGCCAACGTCAAAGGCATGATCGCCGCCGCCTCGCTGGACGCCCACGCGGCCAGCCTGGACAACAGCGGCGCACCGTCACCAGCCGTGGCGACACGCTGCTCAACGTTGATGGCCGCCTGACCAATCGCGATCAGGGCCTGCTCAACGCAGGCACCACCTTGACGCTTAACAGCGCCGAGTTGCACAACCAGAACGGCTCACTGCTGGGCAGTGCGATTGCCCTGGACTTCGGCAACGCCACGGGCGACCTGTATAACGCCGGTGGCCTGATCACCAGCGCAGGCAACCTGACCATCAGCCACTTGCGCGACCTGAGCAACCAGGGCGGCGAACTCTCCAGCGCGCAAACCGTGAACCTCAGCGGGCGCACGCTGGACAACAGCGGCGGCAAGTTGATCAGCAATAACCAGCTGGTACTCACTGCCGAAAACCTGATCAACCAGAACGGCCTGATGTCTGGCTGGCAAGGCCTGAGCGTCAGCGGCGCCAACCTGGACAACCGCAACAACGGCACGCTGTCGAGCCGCTATGGCGACCTGAATGCCACGCTGACCGCCAGCCTGCTCAACAGCGGTGCGGGCGCACTGGTCAGCCAGAAAGCGCTGACCGTTAACGCCGCCCAGTTGGACAACAGCGCCAACGGCGTGCTTTCCAGCGCCACCGGCCAGACGCTCACCGTCGCCGGTTTGCTGAACAACGCCCAAGGCGGCGTGATCGACAGCGGTACGGCGCTCACACTGAACGCGCAGAACCTGGATAACACCGCGGGCAGTATCACTGGCGGCACCGACACGCGTCTGGACCTGCTTGCCACCCTGACCAACACCAACGGCAAATTGGCCAGCGGTGGCCCGCTGCTGATCAGCCGTGCGGCGCAGGTCAACAACCAGGGTGGCCAACTCGCCAGCCAGGGTTTGCTGACCTTATTGACCGGCGGCCTGGATAACCGCAACCGCGGCACACTGGCCGCCAATGACCGCCTGAGCATCACCGCCAGTGGCCTGGTGCAGAACGGCAGCGATGGCTTGATCTACAGCCAGAACGCGGACCTCACGCTCACTGCCAACCGGCTGGACAACAGCGCAGGCGCAGTGCAAAGCCAAACGGGCCTGGCCCTGAACGTGGCCGACGCCGTCGACAACCAAAGTGGCAAGCTGATCGCCCAGGCGGGCGACCTGAACGTCAGCGCCGCCAGCCTCGACAATCGGGGCGGCACCCTCGCCAGCCTCAAAGCCTTGCTGCAGACCCGAGTCGTCGGCGTGCTGCGCAACGGTTACGACCTCAACAACAATCGCCAGGGCGGCGTGATGCAGGGGCAAACCCTGGACCTGCAAGCCGGCACCGTGGACAACTACGGCGGGCGCATTTCCGCGCAGGGCGGCAACGGCCTGGTCACCACCGGCAATTTCGATAACCGCAACGGCGGGCTCTATGCCAAAGGCCTGATGCGCGTGGTCGGGCACGACTTCGATAACAGTGGCGATAACGATGGCCAGATAGCTGCCCAGCAGATCGATCTCGACCTGAGCGGTGCACTGAACAACCGCTTGGGCATTGTGGAAAGCGAATCCACGCTCAAGGTGCACGCGGCCAGCCTCGACAACCAAACCGGGCGCTGCGTGCGCTGGGCGCCGGTGGTACGACCGAATTCGCCATCGGTGGCGTGTTCGACAACCGCAACGGCGTGCTCGAAACCGCCAACAACGACCTGCTCCTGACTGCCGGCAGCTTGCAGAACCTTGGCGGCAGCGTGCTGCACGTCGGCACCGGCAACTTCGGCATAGCCCCCGCCAACCTCAACGACGTGGGCGGCAGCCTGGTCACGCGGGGTGACCTGACCATCAGCCAGGACAACTGGACTAACAGCAGCGTCATCCAGGCCGGGCAACTGACGGTCAACGTCAACACCCTCGACCAGACCGCGACCGGGCAACTGCTCGGCGCGCGGCGCTTTATCGGCAGCGGCGGCAACTGGACCACCAACGGCCTGATCGCCAGCGACGGCGACCTCGACCTGACCTTGAGCGGCGCGCTGAACAGCAGCGGGCGCATCAGCAGCCTGGGCAAATTGAACCTTACGGCTGCCCAAGCGAGCTTGAGCGACACCGCCAGCATCGCCGGTGGTGGCGTGACAAGCGCAACCATCAGCGGCGTGCTGAACAACCGCGGCCGCCTGACCTCGGCCACCGACTTGCTGATCAACGCCGGCACGCTCAACAACTACGCCACCTTGGGCAGCGGGCAAACACTGACCGCCACCACCGGCGCGTTGCTCAACGACCACGGCCTGATCTTCAGCGGCGCCGACATGAGCCTGCGTGTGGCGTCGTTGAACAACAGCTACGGCGACGTCTACAGCATGGGCAACCTGAGCGTCGATCGCGACGGCAAGGGCGGCTTGGCCGACAGCATTATCAACAGCTCGTCGAGTCTGCAAAGTGACGGCGACCTGAGCCTCGCCGCGGGCTCGATCAAAAATGAACGTGCGGTGCTGACCGTGAATAACGCGGGCGTCTACACCGCCTCCGCCACTGAAGGCACCTGCATCGAGTCGGTTAACGCCGGTGACTGCAGAGCCGGCGGCACGCCGCGCAACTACGTATGGGAACTGGTGACCCGCGACAAGCTGGAAGTATTGGCCGCCAGCGCGGGCTCCAGCATCACCTCGGGCGGCAACATGACGCTGACTGGCGGCGATTTGCTCAACAGCAGCAGCTCTATTGCTGCCGGTGGCAACTTCACCGCACGCCTGAACAGCCTGGTTAACACCGGCATCGAAACCGGCGAAACCGAAACCTATCGGCTGTTTACTTCCGAGCGCACCAAGCACCCGGATGGCTGGTTCAGCGCCGCTAGCGCACTGACCGATAAGTATTGGTACAAAAGCCCGGATTACACGCCCAATGACCTCGGCGGCCTGCAAGCGGCCGTCGCCAACTTCATCGGTTTGATGGAGAGCGAGAAAACCCAATTCGGCAAAGTCACCAAAATCGCCAGCGATGACCAACGCTACGCCGCGGTGATTCAGGCCGCTGGCGCGGTCGACGTCAAGGCGCAAGCCGGTATCGACAACAGCGTTGTACGCCTGGGTTACCACTACATTGGCGCGGGTGCGAAAACCGCGACCGCGGCCACCGGTGCCAGTGGCGCCGCCGGTTACTCGACCCTCGTGACCCTCAATCAGCAACTGCCGCCTGACTTGGCCCAACAGCAGATCAACCCGCTGAGCTTGCCGGGTTTTGCGTTGCCGAGCGGGCAGGGTGGTCTGTTCCGCCTCAGTGGTGAAAGCGCCAGCGCGCCTGCCAGCACCGGCCCTCAACCGTGGACGTTGGGCGGCGGCACCGTCGACCGCACTGCGGCTACCGGCCCGGTCGTGCCGGGTAGCGGCACTTCGGCCGATGGCGTGGTGATCAACCGCGTGCAAGGCCTGCCCGACAGCCAGTTCGTCTCCAACCCGCAAAAGTACCTGATCGAAACCAACCCGGCGCTGACCAACCTCAGCCAGTTTTTGAGTTCTGATTACATTCTGTCCAAGCTGGGTTTTGACCCGGACCAGGCACAGAAACGCCTCGGCGACGGCCTCTATGAACAACGCCTGATCCAGCAGGCCGTGATTGCTCGCACCGGCCAGCGCTTCATCGATGGGCAGACCAGCGATACGGCGATGTTCAAGTACCTGATGGACAACGCCCTCGGCAGCCAACAGGCACTCAACCTGTCGGTAGGCGTGAGCCTCACCGCCGAACAAGTGGCGGCGCTGACCCACGACATCGTGTGGATGGAAAACGCAACCGTCGCCGGCCAGCAAGTGCTGGTGCCCGTGCTCTACCTGGCCCAGGCCAACAACCGCCTGGCGCCCAACGGTGCACTGATCACCGGCAGCGACTTAAGCCTGGTGTCCGGGGCTGATCTGAACAACGTCGGCACCTTGCGCGCCACCAATAACCTCGCTGCCAGCGCTGGGCGCAACATGGTCAACAGCGGCCTCACCCAAGCGGGCAACCGCCTTGATCTGCTCGCCGGCAACAGCCTGACCAACCGCGCCGGCGGCATCATCGCCGGGCGCGACGTCAACGTAGGCGCGGTGAATGGCGACGTGCTCAACGAGCGCAGCGTCATCAGTCACCAGAGCAGCAGCGGCTACCGCACCGAACGCACCGACTTCGTCGACAACGCGGCGCGCATCGAAGCCGCCAACAACCTGACCGTGCAAGCCGGCCGCGACGTCAACAGCGGCGGCGGCGCGCTTAAAAGCGGCGCCGACACGCAGATACAAGCTGGGCGTGACGTGAACCTGGCCACCGCTGAACAGCGCAATGCCAATACCGTCAGCACCTACGCACGCAGCAGCAGCGTGGCGCAGTACGGCACGGTTGTGGAGGCAGGGCGTGACTTTCAAATTGTGGCTGCGCGGGACATCAGTGCGATTGGCAGCCAGTTGAATGCAACGCGTGATTTGGCGATGGCGGCCAAGGGCAATGTGGTCTTGGCGTCGGCGGCGAATGAACAGCATGCGGCGTTTAACTCCAAAAAGGTCACCAGTCAGGAAGACCATGTGCAGCAAGCGGGCACATCGTTAGTGGCCGGTGACAACCTTTCCCTGAGTGCAGGCAACGACCTCGTCGTCAGTGCCAGCCGCGCGAGTGCGGGCAAGGAAGCCTACCTGTACGCAGGCAATGACCTGGCGCTGAACGCCGCACAAAACACCGACTACAGCTATTACCGTAAAACCAAAACCAGCAGCGGGTTGCTCTCCAGCAGCCAGAAGACGCGCATCGACAGCAGCAACTCAGTCACCCAGCAAGGCTCCTCCATCAGCGCCGACACCGTGGTCGTGCGTGCCGGCCGTGACATTGGTACCCGCGCCAGCGACGTCGTGTCCACCAACGCCACCAGCCTGATTGCCGGGCGCAATGTGCTGATCGACGGGGCGACAGAAACCGTCGAGCAAAGCCATTCGTCTTCGGTCAAAAAATCGGGACTGCTGAGCACTGGCGGCATCGGCGTCACCCTGGGTTCGAGCAGCAACAAGAACACCTCCACCAGCACTACCGAAACCACCCGCGCCAGTAACATCGGCAGTGTGGTTGGCAGCGTGAACGTCCAGGCCGGCAACGACCTGACCCTTCGGGGTTCCGACGTTGTTGCCGGTAAGGACATCAGCCTGGTTGGGCAAAATGTCAGCCTCCTGGCTTCCGAGAACAACAACCGCAGCGAGCAAACCTCCAAGAGCAAATCCAGTGGCTTGACCCTGGCGTTGTCCGGCACCGTGGGCAGCGCAGTGGATTCCGCTTACCAGACCGCCAAGCAAGCCAAGAACGAGGACGACAGCCGCCTCTCGGCGCTACAAGGTGTGAAGGCGGGCTTGACCGGCGTGCAGGCCTGGCAAGCGGCGCAACAGAACGGCGGCATGAACAGCGGCAACGCCAGCCAATTTGTGGGTATCAGCCTCTCGCTGGGTTCGCAAAAGTCCGACTCCAAACAAACCCAGGAGCAGACACTCAGCCAGGGCAGCAGCCTGACGGCGGGCAACAACATCACCATCGTCGCGGACGGCAATGGTACGCCCGGTGCTGCGGGTGACATCCGTGTTCAAGGCAGCAAGCTGCAAGCCGGCAACGAGATGCAGTTGGCGGCAGAGCGTGATATTCGCCTGGAAGCTGCGGCTAACAATCAAAAGCTCGACGGCAAGAACAGCAGCAGCGGCGGTGCCGTAGGCATCAGTGTGGGCGTAGGTTCGCAAGAGAGTGGCCTGAGCGTCTTCGCCAATGCGAACAAGGGAACCGGTAACGAAAAGGGCACCGGCACCACCTGGACAGAAACAACCCTGGACGCAGGCAAACACGTCAGCCTGATCAGCGGGCGCGACACGGCCCTCAAAGGTGCGCAGGTCAGTGCAGACAACATTACTGCCTCTGTGGGTCGCGACCTCACGCTGCAAAGTCTGCAAGACACCGATAACTACAAGTCCAAGCAGACCGATGTCAGCGGCGGCGTCAGTTTTGCCATCATCGGCAGCGGTGGCAGTGCAAATCTGAGCATCAGCAAAAGCAAGATCGACTCCAAATACCAAAGTGTGCAGGAGCAGACCGGATTATTTGGCGGTAAGGGCGGCTACCAAATTGATGTGGGCAACCACACGCAACTTGATGGCAGCGTGATCGCCAGCACCGCAACGCCGGACAAAAACCGCCTGAGCACCAACACCCTTGGCTGGAGCGTTTTAAAGAACAAGGCTGACTACACAAGCCAGTTGCAGAGCGCCAGCGCCAGCAGTGGCAGCGATGGCGCTGAAGGTTTCATCAGCAATATGCCGAGTGGCACCTTGATCGCCTCCAATCACGGCGACAGTGACAGCGGCACCACCTCGTCGGCGATCTCCAATGGAACCCTCGACCTCCGCGACCCTGCCAAACAGCAGCAGGATGTGGCGACGCTGAGCCACGATGTTGAACACGCCAACGGCGCCATCAGCCCGATTTTCGATAAGGAGAAAGAGCAGAAACGTCTGCGGCAGGTGCAGTTGATTGCGGATATTGGTACTCAAACCGTCGATATTGTGCACACGCAAGGAGAGCTCAACGCCCAGGAGGCGGGCCGCAAAGAACTGGCCGCTCAAGGCGTTGATAAGCCAACGAGTGAACAGATCGCTGCCAGCGCTGCGTACAAAAAAGTCATGGTTGACTACGGCGTCGGCGGTAACTACCCGCGCGTAGCTCAGGCCGTGACAGCGGCATTGCAGGGGCTGGTTGGGGGCGACATCGGTTCAGCCATTGCGGGCGCATCGGCGCCGTACCTGGCGCAAGTCATCAAGAAAACTACTGGAGACAACCTCGCACTCAACACCATGGCGCATGCCGTATTGGGTGCGGTGGTTGCGCAGGTACAGGGTAACTCGGCGCTGGCAGGCGGCGCCGGGGCTGCGACGGGCGAGTTAATCGCCCATCAACTTTATCCGGGTATAGCGGCGGATGATCTGACGCAGAAGCAAAAAGAGACGGTTTCAGCACTGTCCGGTTTGGCTGCCGGGCTGGCTGGAGGGATTGCAGGTGGTGACCTGAGCGGCGCAGTGACGGGCGCGCAAGCGGGTAGCAATGCTGTTCAGAACAACTACCTGAGCAAGGCGCAGAAAGCTCAGCGTGACGCGGAAATGGCCGGCTGCGAGGGCACGGTTTGCCGGACAGGAACTGCGACCAAGTGGATGGCGATCGACATCGCGCAAGACGCCAGTTTTACAGCAGGTACTGCCGCTGGCGCTGTGTTGGGGCTGAATGACGCCGTTGATAGCATCGTGCACACCGCTGGCAACCTTAGGGAAACGTACGCGGCCCTCAAGGCCGTGGTTGAGAGCGGCGGCGTTTGGGATTCGGTCAAACAGACGTACATCGACCGCATTGATAAATTGCAGGCACAGTTTGAAGA
>NZ_VUAZ01000077.1 GCF_009296165.1 Pseudomonas kitaguniensis
TCTTTTGCCTTTCTGTGGGAGGGGGCTTGCTCCCGATAAGCAGTGTGTCAGTTGAAAAATACTTATCTGACACACCGACGACAGCGAGCAACCGCTCCCACATTTAAAGTAGAGCTGTGGCGGTCTTTAGAGGCCTTTAAGGTCACGCTCTTCAATCGGCCGGCTCTGGCGCAGGCGCTTGCCGCCCAACACTACCCAGTCGATCAAGCGAAACAGGCACTCAATGCCAAACGACAACAACATCGCGCCGCCCAACCCCCAGCCCATGGCTTCAGGCGTCAGCAGAATCTGATAACTGTAGCCGTTCCAGGTTTCCAGACGAATCGCCGGGTCGGCCGCCACCGCCACCTGCAGCGCGCGAATGTACCAAGGCCCCTGCATCGCCTGAAATTGCTTGTCCAACGCCACCTGACGGTCCAGCAAGGTGCCCAAGCTGTTGGCATCGCTGCGAAACACCGGGTCGTCACTCGCGCGGTAATGCGCCACCAGCGCCTGCAAATCACCCTTGAAGAACTGCTGCGCAGTCGCATCAAACCCGCGCAGGCCAGTCTGCGCCTCGATCAAGTGGGCCTCGACACGCTTGGCGTAGTCGTTGATAAACCCCGGCACTTGCACACCCACCAACAAGCCAATGGCAAACAGCACCAATCGCAGATAGCTAAGCAACATGGTCGTTATCCTTACTCAGTGATGCCCTGGCTCACGCATTCACCGCGTCGCCACAGGCTCCATTGGCCCGGTTCATAGCGGGTCCAGTTTTCGTTGTCGGTAAGCGGTTCGGTCGCGATCACCGTGACCACATCATTGGGCGTGGTTTCGGCCTGAAAATCGACGATCACGTCGACATCCTTCAACCGTGCCGGACCAAACGGTGCGCGCCGGGTAATCTGCGCCAATTTGGTTGAACAGTAGCAAAACAGCCAGTCACCGTCGCTGAGCAAGCAATTGAACACGCCTTTGCTGCGGTATTCAGCACAGGCCGCAATCAGGTCCGGCAGCATTTGTTCGATGTCCACGGGCTCCGGGAACGCTTCGCGCACACGGTTGAGCAGGTCGCAGAACGCCGCTTCGCTGTCGGTGTCGCCCACCGGCCGGTAGAACGTGGCGCTCGGGTTGAAGTCGGCCAATTGGCCGTTGTGCGCAAAGCACCAGTTACGGCCCCACAGTTCGCGTACGAAAGGGTGGGTGTTGGACAGGCACACCTTGCCCACGTTGGCTTGGCGGATATGGCCAATCACTACTTCACTTTTGATGGGATAACGCTGCACCAGCAGCGCGACTTCCGACTCGCTGCTGGCGGCCGGGTCCTGGAACAGACGCAAGCCACGGCCTTCATAGAAGGCGATGCCCCAACCGTCGCGGTGCGGGCCGGTACGCCCGCCGCGCTGCATCAGCCCGGTAAAGCTGAACACAATGTCGGTGGGGACGTTGGCACTCATGCCCAATAATTCACACATGCCAGGGCTCTCGCTGCAGGGCGGACAACGTTAAAGGCGCGGTTCGACCCGCATGCTGCCGGCAGGCGCCGGGCGACGGTACGGCTCGTCGTCTTCGTCTTGGTTTGCGCGCTCGGCGGCCAACGCTGCATCGGTCGCGGCCTTGCGCTCACGGCGGGCGTTGGCGGCGCGCTCGATGGGCCAGCGGATCAACACAAAGACGATATACACGCCAGCGGCGATCAGCGTGTACATGAACAAATCGGAAACCGCCCGCCACGCGTTATTGCCGACCTTGAGCACCAGGTCCAGCGCGGTAATCGCCACGGCCGGCGCGAACTGGGTTTTGACCGGGTCAACGATGGTCGGGCTGAACAGCAGCACCGCCATCAGCAGTTGCAGCGGCTCGCGCAGCCAGCGCCAGACCCAGCGGGTCATGCGCAACCACACCAACAAGCAGCCTAAAGCTGCGAAGGCGTAAAGGCCCCAAGCGGTCAGATAGTCGTTCTCGGTCATGGTGTCCATGGCAAGGTAGGCAAACAGGCGGCTATGATAACGGCTTTTGCGTGTCTCGGCTGCAATGCCTGCCACCATCCGCCAGACAGAGAGTGATCCATGCCTTCATCGACCCACATCGCTGCCGCCCCGATTGCCCGCAAGGCCGCAGGCCAAGACCCGTACGCCTGGCTGCAAGCGCGTGACAGCGCTGAAGTACTTGATTACCTCAAAGCCGAGAACGCGTGGCAGGAGGCGCAACTCGCCGATCAACACACGCTGCGCGAGAGCTTGTTCGAAGAGATCAAGGGCCGCATTCTCGAAACCGACCTGTCGCTGCCCTCGCCGTGGGGGCCGTACCTGTATTACACGCGCACCACCGCGGGTGACGAATACGCCCGCCACTACCGCTGCCGCCGCCCGGCGGATGACAGCAACGTGGTGGATGAAAGCACTGAGCAATTGCTGCTCGACCCCAACGTGCTGGCCAACGGCGGTTTTTTCTCGCTGGGCACGTTCAGCATCAGCCCCGACCACCAGCGCCTGGCCTACAGCCTCGACACCAGTGGTGAAGAGATTTACACGCTGTTCGTGAAGGAATTGGCCACCGACAAGGTCAGCGAACTCGCGTTCGAGAACTGCGACGGCAGCATGACCTGGGCGAATGACAGCCTGACGCTGTTCTTCGGCGAGCTGGACGACACCCACCGCCCGCACAAGCTTTATCGCTACCGCCTGGATGGCACGGCGGCGCAGGAAGTGTTCCACGAGCCCGATGGGCGGTTTTTCCTGCATTGCTACCGTGCAAGCTCGGAGCGCCAGTTGCTGCTGGCCTTGGGCAGCAAAACCACCAGTGAAGTCTGGGCCTTGGATGCCGACCAACCGCACCTGGACTTTACCTGCCTGGCGCCACGCGTCGAGGACCATGAATACGATGTCGACCACGGCCAACTCGACGGCGAGTGGACGTGGTTTATTCGAAGCAACCGCGACGGCATCAACTACGCGCTGTTTGTTGCCGCCGACACTGGCAGCGTGCCGACTGAAGACCAATGGCAAAACCTGATCCCGCACAGCGATGAGGTGATGCTCGACGGCGTGAGCTTGAACGCCAGCGCAATGACCCTGAGCCTGCGCATCGGCGGCCTGCCGGTAATCGAAGTGCACGCTCAGGACGTGGCGGCCTATCGCGTCGAATTGCCCGACGCCGCCTACAGCCTTTATGTGCAGAACAGCCTGGAGTTTGCCAGCCACAAGATCCGCCTGCGTTATGAAGCCCTGAACCGCCCCGCCCAAGTGCGCCAGCTCGAATTGGCGACAGGCGCACAAGTGGTGCTTAAAGAAACCCCGGTGCTGGGCGCGTTCAACGCCGACGACTACGTCAGCCAGCGCCTGTGGGCCACTTC
The DNA here is from genome assembly GCF_009296165.1 of Pseudomonas kitaguniensis. Taxonomy (GTDB): domain Bacteria; phylum Pseudomonadota; class Gammaproteobacteria; order Pseudomonadales; family Pseudomonadaceae; genus Aquipseudomonas; species Aquipseudomonas kitaguniensis. The sequence goes on from NZ_VUAZ01000077.1 coordinate 3,338, forward strand.
TGCCGATGGCACTCAAGTGCCGATCAGCCTGGTGGTCAAGCGCGACCAGCTCGGTAAGCCAACCCCGCTGTACCTCTACGGTTATGGCGCGTACGGCCAGAGCCTTGACCCGTGGTTCTCGCATGCGCGCCTGAGCCTGCTCGAACGTGGCGTGGCGTTTGCCATTGCGCACGTACGCGGCGGTGGCGAACTGGGTGAAGCCTGGTATCGCAACGGCAAACAGGAACACAAGCAAAACACCTTCAGCGACTTTATCGCCTGCGCCGAACACTTGATCGCCCAAGGCCTGACCACTTCCAAGCAACTCGCGATCAGCGGCGGCAGTGCTGGCGGCTTGTTGATCGGCGCGGTACTCAATCAACGCCCCGCGCTGTTCCAGGCGGCGATTGCCGAAGTGCCGTTCGTTGATGTACTCAACACGATGCTCGACCCGGAGCTGCCGCTGACCATCACCGAGTACGACGAGTGGGGCAACCCTGCAGAGCCCGAGGTGTATGCGCGCATCAAGGCCTACGCACCCTACGAAAACGTCACTGCCCAGGCCTACCCGGCCACGCTGGTGATCGCAGGTTACAACGACAGCCGCGTGCAGTACTGGGAAGCGGCCAAGTGGGTGGCCAAGCTGCGTGACACCAAGACCGATAACAACCTGCTGCTGCTCAAGACCGAGTTGGGTGCCGGCCACGGCGGGATGAGCGGGCGTTACCAGGGTTTACGTGACGTAGCACTCGAATATGCGTTTGTGTTCAAGGCACTCGGGTTGATTTAAGGAACTTAGTGCGGCGTCCTGTCTGAACACAGGACCGCCGACTGATTGATGGATCAATACTGCCGCTATGCCACAACCCACTTTGCTTAACGACGAAATCCGCGACATGCTCATGGACTGCGGGCTATTCGACGCGCTGTTGCCAGAAGATTTTTACCTGGCCGCGGGCTACTTCAATATCAGCAGCATTGCTCAAGACGAGACGATTTTTCTCGAGGGCGATGCCGGCACCTTCATGTGCATCCTCCACAGCGGCCAAGTCGCCGTGCAAAAAACCAATCACGCAGACCAGCGCCTGACCATCGCCACCCTGCGCAGTGGCCGGGCTTTTGGCGAAATGGCGGTGCTCGACGGCGAGCGGCGTTCGGCCAGTTGCGTGGCGGTCAGCGACAGCGTGGTGCTGAACCTGGGCAAGGATTCCCTGGAAAAAATGCTCAACGAAGCACCGCGCGTTGCCGCCAAGATCATCCGCGCGATTGCGATTGCCCTGTCCAAACGCCTGCGCATGGCCGACGGGCAATTACTTGCGCAACAGGTTTAACCGCCGGGTGTTTTCGGTTTGCTGTCGTTCTGCAGCAAGCCAGGCACGGTTTGGTCCTTCGGTGGCGTCGGCAATACGATGGGCACCAGCGCAGGTGAGCCGTTAGCGTTGGCCTTGGGGGCGACAGGCGGGGTGACCTGCGGGTATAACGTCGGCGTCGGCGTGCCCGGCGCGCCTGGGGTTGGCGCGGGTGCAACGGGCACGGTTTGCACCTCCTGGGCCTGCGCGGCACCCAATGCGAGCGCGCTCAACACAATGACCGTTAGAATGTTGCACTTCATCGATGGCTCCATGGCCTGACCGGAATACCGTAAGGCTACTCCCAACCGCGCAAGAATGCCCTTCCCAATGAGATTTCCATGAAACGTTTCGTACTGCTCGACACCACCCCGATCCCCGACAACGGCGGTGCCTTGTGCCTGTTCGAATACGGCGAGGATTTTGTCATCAAGATCCAGGGCGGTGATGGCGGCCAGTTAATGAACACGCGCATGCACGGCTCCGAAGACGCGCTGGCGGAAATCCCCTGCCGCAAGGTCGCCGGGCGCCCCGGTTCGCGGGTATTGATCGGTGGTTTGGGCATGGGCTTTACCTTGGCCTCGGCCCTCAAACACTTGGGCAAGACCGCCGAAGTGGTGGTGGCGGAGCTGGTGCCCGGTGTTGTGGAATGGAACCGTGGGCCGCTGGGCGAAAAGTCCGGCCGCCCGTTACTGGACCCGCGCACGGTGATCCGCATGGAAGACGTGGCCAAGGTGCTGCAGGCCGAGCCTCAGGGTTTTGACGCGATCATGCTCGACGTCGACAACGGCCCCGAAGGCCTCACGCAAAAGGCCAATAGCTGGCTCTACTCCGCCGGTGGCCTGGCCGCTTGCGCCAAAGCCTTGCGGCCCAAGGGTGTACTGGCCGTGTGGTCGCCAGCGCCGACAAGCTGTTCAGCGACAAACTGCGCAAGGCCGGTTTCAAGGCCGAAGAAGTGCAAGTGTTCGCCCACGGCAACAAAGGCACCCGGCACACCATTTGGATTGCCGAGAAACTAAAGGGCTGATCCGCGCGCCCTACAAACACCGAAGATCCCCTGTGAGAGGGGGCTTGCTCCCGATGGCGGTCACTCAGTCAACACATCATCGACTGAACCACCGCTATCGGGAGCAAGCCCCCTCCCACACCTTCAACCCCCGTCAGCTTCTGGATTTGCGGTAATCGATCACATACGGCAGTTTTTTATCGACAGTTTTTTCCAGCTCACGCTGGTCCAGCTTGGTCATGCCGCCCAATTGATGCGCGGTAAAACCACTGTCGCCGACCTGTGAACCCGGCGCCAGGCTGACCATGCGCTTGGCGACAGCTTCAATCGCATCTTTATAGCCGCCTTTCTTGTTCAGGTTGAACGCGCTCAAATCGATTTGCGTGCGCAGCCAGTTGCCCCAGTAAAACTCTAAAAATTCCGGCGCAATCGCGC
>NZ_VUAZ01000078.1 GCF_009296165.1 Pseudomonas kitaguniensis
GAAAAATACTTATCTGACGCACCGCCATCGCGAGCAAGCCCGCTCCCACAAAAGCGCGTTTGATCCACTTCAACCACTCAGGTCGTCTGCTGTGCCGCGGCGGCACGTCCCCATGTCGGTCTAAACGGTTTTAACCCGCTCCGAAGGCCTGCGCACCCCAGCCACAATCTTGTCCACGGCTTTAGTCGCCGCCACCATGCCAAAGGTCGCCGTCACCATCATCACCGCGCCAAACCCACCCGCGCAGTCCAGCTTCACCCCGTCCCCCACAAAGCTCTTCTGCAAACAGATGCTGCCGTCCGGCTTGGGGTAACGCAGTTGCTCGGTCGAAAACACACACGGCACGCTGTAATGCCGCGTCACAGTGCGCGAAAAACCGTAGTCACGGCGCAACGTAGAGCGCACTTTCGACGCCAGCGGGTCGTTGAAGGTGCGGTTCAGATCACACACCTGGATCAACGTCGGGTCGATCTGCCCACCCGCACCGCCGGTGGTAATAATCTGAATCTTGCGGCGCTTGCACCAGGCAATCAGCGCGGCCTTGGCGTTAACGGCGTCGATGCAGTCGATCACGCAATCGATATTCGGCGTGATGTACTCGGCCATGGTGTCGCGGGTCACAAAATCCGCCACCGCATGCACCGTGCAATCGGGGTTGATGCCGCGCAAGCGCTCAGCCATCACTTCGACCTTGGGCTTGCCCACGGTGCTGTCCAGCGCGTGCAACTGACGGTTGCTGTTACTCACGCAGACATCGTCCAGGTCAAACAGCGAAATCTCGCCCACCCCGCAACGGGCGATGGCTTCCGCCGCCCAAGAGCCCACGCCGCCGACGCCGACGATCGCCACGTGGGCCGCTTTCAAGCGTTCCAGGCCTTCAATGCCATACAAGCGGGCAACGCCTGCAAATCGCGGATCTTCTGTGCTCATGACCATTACCCCAAAAACCGGCGCGCATTATAGGGCTACGCGGCCACAAGTTTTAAGCTACACGCTACAAGTTAAGAACTTAGATGAACTTTCGCTGCCCAATGTGCGGTTTTTCCTGGCCTGCTGTACGCTCATGGAAGCGCCGGTGTAGGATGCGCGCCGTTCGGCGCAGGCCGGCACCTCTTTTCGTTCCACACCCTTTGGAACCCGAAACAGCTATGGCATCGCGTAAATTTGGACTCAACCTGGTGGTGGTGCTGGCAATTGCTGCGCTGTTCACCGGCTTCTGGGCGCTGATCAACCGCCCGGTTACCACCCCTAACTGGCCTGAGCAGATCTCCGGGTTTTCCTACTCGCCGTTCCAGCAAGGGCAATACCCGCAGAAAGACCAGTACCCCAGCGACGACCAGATGCGTCAAGACCTTGCGATCATGAGCAAGCTGACGGACAACATCCGTACTTATTCGGTCGACGGCACCTTGCAAGACATCCCCAAGCTGGCGGAAGAGTTCGGCCTGCGCGTAACGCTGGGGATCTGGATCAGCCCGGACCTTGAACGCAACGAGCGCGAGATCCAGCGTGCCATCGAACTGGCCAATAGCTCGCGCAGCGTTGTGCGGGTGGTGGTCGGCAACGAAGCGTTGTTCCGTGAAGAAATCACCCCTGAAGCGCTGATCGTGCTGCTCGACCGGGTGCGCGCCGCCGTGAAAGTGCCGGTGACCACCTCCGAGCAATGGCACATCTGGGAAAAGTACCCACAACTGGCCAAGCACGTCGACCTGATTGCCGCGCACATCCTGCCGTTCTGGGAATTTATCCCGATGGACAAGGCTGGCCAATACGTACTCGACCGTGCCCGGGATCTGAAAAAACTTTTCCCGAAAAAGCCGTTGCTGCTGTCGGAAGTTGGCTGGCCGAGTAACGGACGCATGCGCGGTGGTAATGAAACCTCCCCCGCTGACCAGGCCATTTACCTGCGCACGCTGGTCAACAAGCTCAACCGCCAGGGTTACAACTACTTCGTGATCGAGGCCTTCGATCAGCCGTGGAAAGTCAGTGACGAAGGCTCGGCCGGCGCTTATTGGGGCGTGTACAACGCCGCGCGCCAGCAAAAATTCAACTTTGAAGGCCCGGTGGTCGCGATTCCGCAGTGGCGCGTGCTGGCCATCGGCTCGGTGGTGCTTGCGCTGCTGTCGCTGACCTTGCTGATGATCGACGGCTCGGCCCTGCGCCAGCGTGGCCGTACCTTCCTGACCTTTATCGCGTTCCTGTGCGGGTCGGTGTTGGTGTGGATCGGCTACGACTACAGCCAGCAATACAGCACCTGGTTCAGCCTCACCGTTGGTTTCTTGCTGGCACTCGGCGCCCTCGGCGTGTTTATCGTATTGCTGACCGAAGCCCATGAACTGGCGGAAGCGGTGTGGACCCACAAGCGCCGGCGCGAATTCCTGCCGGTGGAAGGCGATTCGCACTACCGCCCGAAAGTGTCGATTCATGTGCCGTGCTACAACGAGCCGCCGGAGATGGTCAAACAGACCCTCGACGCCCTGGCCGCCCTCGATTACCCGGACTTCGAAGTCCTGATCATCGACAACAACACCAAAGACCCGGCGGTGTGGGAACCGGTGCGCGACTACTGCGAAACCCTCGGCCCGCGCTTCAAGTTCTTCCACGTCGCGCCGCTGGCCGGTTTCAAGGGCGGCGCGCTGAACTACCTGATTCCGCACACCGCCAAGGACGCCGAAGTGATCGCGGTGATCGACTCGGACTACTGCGTGTCGCCGAACTGGCTCAAGCACATGGTGCCGCACTTCGCCGACCCGAAAATCGCCGTGGTGCAGTCGCCGCAGGATTACCGCGACCAGAACGAAAGCACCTTCAAGAAGCTCTGCTACGCGGAATACAAAGGCTTCTTCCATATCGGCATGGTCACGCGTAACGACCGCGACGCGATTATCCAGCACGGCACCATGACCATGACCCGACGCTCGGTGCTCGAAGAACTCGGTTGGGCTGACTGGTGCATCTGCGAAGACGCCGAACTTGGCCTGCGCGTGTTCGAGAAAGGCCTGTCGGCGGCGTATTACCACGACAGCTACGGCAAGGGCCTGATGCCGGATACCTTTATCGACTTCAAGAAACAGCGTTTCCGCTGGGCCTATGGCGCGATTCAGATCATCAAGCGTCACACCGCAAGCCTGCTGCGCGGCAAGGGCACCGAGTTGACCCGTGGCCAGCGCTATCACTTCCTCGCGGGCTGGCTGCCGTGGGTGGCGGATGGCATGAACATCTTCTTCACCGTCGGCGCCCTGCTGTGGTCGGCGGCAATGATCATCGTGCCCACCCGTGTCGACCCGCCGCTGCTGATTTTCGCGATTCCGCCGCTGGCGTTGTTCGTGTTCAAGGTGGGCAAGATCATCTTCCTCTACCGTCGTGCGATGGGCGTGAACCTTAAGGACGCGTTCTGCGCAGCACTGGCCGGGTTGGCGTTGTCGCACACCATCGCGAAAGCGGTGTTGTATGGCTTCTTCACCACCAGTATTCCGTTCTTTCGTACACCTAAAAATGCGGATAACCACGGCTTCTGGGTCGCGATTTCCGAAGCCCGCGAAGAAATGTTCATCATGCTGCTGTTGTGGGGCGCGGCGCTGGGGATTTACCTGGTGCAAGGCCTGCCGAGCAATGACATGCGCTTCTGGGTGGTGATGCTGCTGGTGCAATCGCTGCCGTACGTGGCGGCGTTGATCATGGCGTTCCTCTCGTCGCTGCCAAAACCTGCGGTGAAGGCTCAGCCGGTAACGGCCGTGTAAAAACTTGCGCAATGCACTAAACGGCGGCCTCTGGTCGCCGTTTTGCTATAAGATAACGGCCGTTTTGCAAGACTTGGCCTAGCCCTGCTTCCTGTGGGAGTGCTTGCTGCGATGGCATCGCCGCGGCGTACCTGCCAGACCGCGGCGTCTGCATCGCAGGCAAGCCAGCTCCCACATTGAGTCTGCGCCCATTCAGGTTGTGTATTCCATATTCGTCCTGCGCCCATCACACGCTTCCGGAGTTTCCCCATGACGGCCCATGCCGACCTTTCGCCGACCCTTCAACTCGCCATCGACCTGATCCGTCGCCCCTCGGTGACGCCGATCGACGCCGACTGCCAGAAGCTGATGATGCAGCGCCTGGGCGACGCCGGTTTTGCGCTTGAGCCAATGCGCATCGAAGATGTGGACAACTTCTGGGCCACCCACGGCAAGCACGCTGGCCCGGTGCTGTGCTTTGCCGGGCACACTGACGTGGTGCCAACCGGACCGGTGCAGGCTTGGCAGAACGACCCGTTCGACGCGCTGATCGACGACAACGGCATGCTCTGCGGGCGTGGCGCAGCAGACATGAAAGGCAGCCTGGCGGCGATGCTGGTAGCGGCCGAGCGTTTCGTCGGCGACTACCCGGACCACAAGGGCTCGGTGGCCTTCCTGATCACCAGCGATGAAGAAGGCCCGGCGCACCACGGCACCAAGGCCGTGATTGAGCGTCTGGCAGCCCGTAAAGAGCGCCTCGACTGGTGCATCGTCGGCGAACCGTCGAGTACTGCGCTGGTCGGCGACGTGGTCAAGAACGGTCGTCGCGGCTCGCTCGGCGCTACCCTCACGGTGCGCGGCGTACAAGGCCACGTGGCCTACCCGCACCTGGCGAAGAACCCGATTCACCTGGCCGCACCTGCGCTGGCGGAACTCGCCGCCGAGCATTGGGATGACGGCAACACATTCTTCCCGCCGACCAGTTTCCAGATCTCCAACCTCAACTCCGGCACCGGCGCCACCAACGTGATCCCCGGTGACCTGACAGCAGTGTTCAACTTCCGTTTCTCCACCGAGTCCACCGTTGAAGCGCTGCAACAGCGCGTTGCGGCAATCCTCGACAAGCACGGCCTGGACTGGCACGTAGAATGGGCATTGTCGGGCTTGCCGTTCCTCACCGAACCGGGCGCGCTGCTGGATGCGGTGTCGGCGAGCATCAAAGCGATCACCGGCCGTGACACCAAAGCCTCCACCAGCGGCGGCACGTCGGATGGGCGTTTCATTGCCACCCTCGGCACCCAAGTGGTGGAGCTGGGCCCGGTCAACGCGACGATTCACCAGGTTAACGAACGCATCCTGGCCAGCGACCTCGATGTGCTCACCGAAATCTATTACCAGACCCTGATCAAGTTGCTCGCCTGATGCTCGCTTGCCCTCTTTGCAGTGCCCCCCTCAACGCCGTCGAGAATGGCGTCGTTTGCCCGGCCGGGCACCGTTTCGACCGGGCCCGCCAGGGCTACCTGAACCTGTTACCGGTGCAGCACAAAAACAGCCGCGACCCAGGCGATAACCTCGCGATGGTCGAGGCGCGCCGCGACTTCCTCAACGCCGGGCACTACGCGCCTGTGGCCAAGCGCCTGGCCGAGCTGGCCGCCGAGCGCGCGCCGCAACGCTGGGTAGACATCGGTTGCGGCGAGGGCTATTACACCGCGCAAATTGCCGATGCCCTGCGCCACGCCGACGGCTATGCGCTGGACATCTCCAAAGAAGCGGTCAAGCGCGCGTGCAAACGCAACCCGGTGCTGACCTGGTTGATCGCCAGTATGGCGCGTGTACCGCTGGCCGATGCGAGCTGCCAGTTCCTCGCCAGTGTGTTCAGCCCGCTGGACTGGGATGAGGCCAAACGCCTGCTCAGCCCCGGCGGCGGCTTGATGAAGGTCGGCCCCACCGCCGGCCACCTGATGCAATTGCGCGAGCGCCTGTACGACGAAGTGCGCGAGTACACCGACGACAAGCACTTGGCGCTGGTGCCGGACGGCATGAGCCTGGCGCACAGCGAAACCCTTGAGTTCACGCTGAGCCTGGCTGAACCCAAAGACCGCGCCAACCTGCTGGCCATGACGCCCCACGGCTGGCGTGCCAGCGCCGAACGGCGTAACGAGGTGATTGAAGCGGCCGAGCCGCTGCAGGTCACGGTGTCGATGCGCTACGATTATTTCGTGCTTCAATAACCGACTTTTATGCATCCGCGAATGGATTTTCGAATCCCGCAACGAGGAACATCCATGCGCCAACCTGATATTGAGATTTACCTGAAAGACGCCGACGTCGACTACAAGGCCATCGCCGCCTGGCTGGGCGCCGCCCTGGGCCCGTGCACCGACTGGGTCCAGCGAGGCCAGACCTACAAGTGCAAGGCCGGCAGCGTGCCGGTGACCTGGCTGCCTAAAGCCGTGGGCAAATGGAACAGCCTGTACCTGGAAAGCGACCAGACCCCATGGGACGACGACATCGCCTGCGCCCGCGCCGCGTTTGCCGCGCTGAACGTCGAAGTGCGTTGCGCACCGGGCAGCTGGGTTGAGGAGGAAGGCGAAGAAAGTGCCGACACCTGGATTCGCATCAGCGCAGACGGTGAAGAGCAGATCACCTGGAAAACGGCTTAAACCAGGATCGTGAACCCAATCAAAATGTGGGAGGGGGCTTGCTCCCGATGGCTGAGTATCAGTCACTCCAGGTGTTGACTGACACACCGCTATCGGGAGCAAGCCCCTCCCACAGGGGTTCAGTGGTGAGCTTTACAGCCCGACCACATCCTCGGCCTGTAACCCCTTCTCGCCGGTTACCACGGCGTACTCCACCTGCTGGCCTTCGGCCAACGAACGGTGGCCATCACCGCGAATGGCGCGGTAGTGCACAAACACATCCTTGCCGTCTTCGCGTTGAATAAACCCATAGCCTTTTGCATCGTTGAACCACTTCACATTGCCGATTTCGCGCGTTGCCATTTTTTTACTCCCACATGCTTTTTATTGTTGAGTCGCTCGCATTGAACTGCCGAGTATAAGACAGGCTCAAAAACCATCAACTCAAGTTTATATCGCCGCTTTTTTGCCGATTTTCGGCGAATACGGCACACTACCCGCCCGAGCGCCTGCTCGGTTTTTTCCACTTCAAGCAGCACGCCTATGACCCGCTCTCCGTTCCGCCGTCTGGTGTTTGGCACCTTGCGCCGACTGTTGTACCTCTGGGTTCGGTCGGAGACCATCAACCAGTCGTCCCTCACCCTTAACCTGGACCGCAGCCGGCCGGTGTTTTATGTGCTGCAATCACCCTCCCTCAGCGAATTGTCGGTGGTCGATAAAGAGTGCACCAAGGCCGGCCTGCCGCGCCCGGTGTTGCCGGTATCGGTGGGCCCGCTGATGGAACCTGCGGCGTTCTTTTACCTCACGCCCGAGCCGGACTGGCTAGGCCGCCAAGACAAGCGCGGCGCGCCGCCAACCCTGACCCGCCTGGTCAACACCCTGACCGAGCACGCCGAAGAGAATGCACAAATCATTCCCGTCAGCGTGTTCTGGGGGCAGTCGCCCGAAAGCGAGTCCAGCCCGTGGAAACTGCTGTTTGCCGACAGCTGGGCCGTGACCGGGCGCCTGCGCCGGTTGCTGAGCATTCTGATTTTGGGTCGCAAGACCCGCGTGCAATTCTCCGCGCCTATCAACCTGCGTGAATTGATCGAGCACAATAAAGGTCACGAACGGACAGTGCGCATGGCCCAACGCATCCTTCGTGTGCACTTTCGTAACCTGAAGACCGCAGTGATCGGCCCCGACCTGTCGCACCGCCGTAACCTGGTGAAAGGCTTGGTCAACATGCCGCTGGTGCGCCAGGCCATCCTGGAAGAGGCCGAGCGCCAGAAAATCACCCCGGAAAAAGCCAAGGCCCAGGCCCTGCGCTACGGCAACGAGATCGCCTCGGACTACACCTACACCGCGATCCGTTTCCTTGAAGTGGTGCTGAGCTGGTTCTGGAACAAAATCTACGACGGCATCAAGGTCAACAACATCGAAGGCGTGCAACAGGTTGCCCAGGGTTACGAGGTGATTTACGTGCCTTGCCACCGCAGCCATATCGACTACCTGCTGCTGTCCTATTTACTCTTCAAAAACGGCCTGACGCCGCCGCATATCGCCGCCGGCATCAACCTGAACATGCCGGTGATCGGCAGCCTGCTGCGCCGTGGCGGTGCGTTTTTCATGCGCCGCACCTTCAAGGGCAACCCGCTGTACACCTCGGTGTTCAACGAATACCTGCACACCCTGTTCACCAAGGGCTTCCCGGTGGAGTACTTCGTCGAAGGCGGGCGCTCACGCACCGGGCGCATGCTGCAACCCAAAACCGGGATGCTGGCGATCACCTTGCGCAGTTTCTTGCGCTCATCGCGCATGCCGATCGTCTTCGTGCCGGTGTACATCGGCTACGAACGCGTTCTGGAAGGCCGTACTTACCTCGGCGAGCTGCGCGGCGCGAGCAAGAAGAAAGAGTCGATCTTCGATATTTTCAAAGTGGTCGGCGCGCTCAAGCAGCGCTTTGGCCAAGTCGCGGTCAACTTCGGCGAGCCGATCAAGCTGGCCGAGTTTCTTGATGCCGAGCAGCCCGATTGGCGCACCCAAGAGCTTGGCCCGAACTATAAACCTGCGTGGCTCAACCAAACCACGCATCGGCTCAGCGAGCAGGTGGCGCGCCACCTGAACGAAGCCGCCGCAGTGAACCCGGTTAACCTGGTGGCCCTGGCGCTGCTCTCCACCACGCGGCTGGCGCTGGATGAACAGGCCATGGCGCGCCAGTTGGACCTGTACCTGGCGCTGCTGCGCCGCGTGCCGTACTCGCCGCATACCACCTTGCCGGAAGGCGACGGCCTGGCGCTGATCAAACACGTCAAGGACATGGACCTGCTGTCGGAACAGAGCGACGCGTTGGGCAAGATTCTGTACCTGGACGAGCAAAACGCCGTCCTGATGACCTACTACCGCAACAACGTGCTACACATCTTCGCCCTGCCCGCGTTGCTCGCGAGCTTCTTCCAAAGCAGCTCGCGGATGAGCCGCGAACAGATCCTGCGCTATACCCACGCGCTGTACCCGTACCTGCAATCGGAGCTGTTTATCCGCTGGTCGCTGGAGGCGTTGGACGCAGTGGTCGACCAATGGCTGGAGGCTTTCGTCGAACAAGGCCTGCTGCGCTTCGAAAACCAGGTGTACCTGCGCCCGGCCCCGAGTTCACGGCACTTTGTGCTGCTGACGCTGCTGTCCAAAAGCATCGCCCAGACCCTGCAACGTTTTTACATGGCGATCTCGCTGCTGCTCAACAGCGGCCGCAACAGCATCAGCGCCGAAGAGCTGGAAGACCTGTGCACGATCATGGCCCAGCGCCTGTCGATCCTGCATGGCCTGAATGCCCCGGAGTTCTTCGACAAAAGCCTTTTCCGACATTTTATTCAGACGTTGCTGGAGCAAGATGTGCTGCGCCGCGACGAAGCGGGCAAGTTGAGCTATCACGACATGCTTGGCGAACTGGCTGAAGGTGCGGCAAAACGCGTGCTGCCGGCGGATATTCGCTTGTCGATCCGCCAAGTCGCCTTGCACCGCGTCGACGGCGCGGTCGAGGCGCCGGTCGAACCTGAGCCGCTCACCTTGCAAGAAAGCCGCTAGATTTAACGAGGCGCCGGGTAAATTCCGGCGCCGCTGAAAAGGAGCCGCACGTTGAAAAAAATCATTCTATTGGGCCTGACCGCCCTGCTCGGAGCCTGCCAATCGATGACGCCTGCGCCCAAGGGCAACCTCGATGGCGAAGTGTTTTACCTGCAACGCAGTGCGCTGCCGCCCGACGCCACGTTGAGTGTCAGCTTGCTGGATGTGTCGCTGATGGACGCCCCAGCCATGACCCTGGCGCAACAAAACGGCCCGATCAAAGGGCAGGTGCCACTGGCGTTTCACCTGCGCTACGACCCCGCTCAGGTCAAGCCGGGCCACACGTACTCGGTGAGCGCTCGCATCGAACGGGACGGCAAGCTACTGTTTGTCACCACCGAACGGCACACCGTGCAACTCAACGGCCAAGACCCTCAACCGCTGCGCGTGCGGGTTGATCCGGTCGCCCACTGATGTTCTCCAGACCACACGTCAGATCAAAAGGAAGCGCTCATGCTCCGTAACTCCCTTCGCCTTACGGCCCTGTGTGCCGGCCTGCTGCTCGGCGCCAATGCCATGGCCTTGAACCTTGGCAGCCTGTCACAAAGTGATGCCAGCGGCGGGCTCAAAGATGCACTCACCCAAGGCGCACAGATCGCCGTGAAACAACTGGGCGTTCCCGGTGGTTTCAGCAACAACCCCGAGGTAAAAATCGGCCTGCCCGGCAAGCTCGGCAAAGTCGCCGATAAACTGAAACTGTTTGGCATGGGCGATCAGGTCACTCAACTCGAAACCAGCATGAACAAGGCGGCTGAAACCGCCGTGACCCAAGCGCAACCGATCTTGGTCAATGCGGTGAAAAACATGAGCGTGACCGACGCCAAGGGCATCCTCAGCGGTGGCCAGGACTCGGCTACCCAGTACCTGAACAAAAGCAGCCGTGAAGAAATTCGCGCCAAGTTCCTGCCGATCGTCAAGGCCGCCACCGACAAGGTTGGCGTTGCTCAACAGTACAACGCACTGGCCGGCAAGGCTGCCGCGTTTGGCGCGGTTGATGCCAAAAGCGCCAACGTCGAAAGTTACGTGACCGAACAGGCGCTGGACGGCTTGTTCAAGATGATCGCGCAACAGGAAGAGACCATTCGCAAGAACCCGGCGGCTGCGGCCACCAGCTTGGCGAAGAAGGTGTTCGGCGCGTTGTAACCCGCCACGGCAAACACTCAATCACTGCGCCAAGGCCGCTGATAACGGGCCTTGCGCAGTTGTTTCAGGCTAAGTGTCTCAACGGCTCAGCGTAAAAAGTGAGTACATCGTATAGGCCACTTGATGCTCATGGACCGGGTGTGCGTGCAGTTCTGTACGGTGCGGTTCGCCATGATGCGGCTTGGCTGGGCAGACCTGCGCCAAACTCGCTTGGTATATCTCAGGGCGAGGACGATAACTACCGCCACCACCACACTCCGGCTTCCGCGGCGCGGCGTATTCAGATTCCCTGTTAGAGAATTTATTGGCCAGCAAAGCGCCGAGAAACGCACCTTTAAAAGCCGCAATAGCAGAAAAAATCGACATTTGACACTCCGTAAACTGATTGAAATAGGTCCGACCGCCAAATGGCGAAGTCGAAACCCGCGCCTGTCCATCAGGCAATTCTGAGTGGAGTGAAAAGATTTAACGTTCCAAATGCCGAGATGCCGGTTTGCATCGTCATGTAAATCAGTGAATAACCGAGCCCGCCAGTCGCCCCAGCATCAGCGTGGCAAAACAGCAGATGGCCACGGAGGTTGCCCGATTGATTTTCAACGGCGTAAGCCACGTCTTTTCAACCCCTTCGAACCGACTGCCTAACACAATCCAGGCCGACCCTACCGGTATCACCACCAACGCCAGCGTGGCCATAAACCCGGCATAACCCTGTAGCGAGGCAAATGCACCGATCGGCGCGATAAACGAAGCGATCAACAGGCCTTTCGGGTTCATCACCGTGAGCCAGAAGAAATACACGCCGCCGAAACGATCGTGGCTCGACTCCACGCTGGCGTTGTTGCGTTGCCAGAGCGTGTAGGAAAGTTGCAGCAGGTAGCAGACAGCCGCCAACTGCGCGGCTTTCACAGCCCATGGCGACCAGGCGGATAAATAGAACAGCGCCGCGCCCCAAACAGATACTTGAAGCAGATAAGCCAAGCATTCGATAAACGCCATGCGCCACGAAGCAGCGAACCCAAACAGCACCCCAGCGCGCATTAACAGGGTGTTTGTCGGCCCAGGTACGACCAGTAGCAACACCAGCGCAGAAACGGTCGCAAACATGAAGATAGTCCTCGGCTGAACATGCATTTTTTCCATCTATCGATAGCACTACGACGCCAACGTGAATGACCAGGCAAGCGTTGCTACCATCAAAATCGCGAAGCTTACGTTAAGTCGTCGACTCCAAGTGGGGTGGATAAACAACCTGCGCATCCTGCTGCCCGCAAACAGCCATAAAAAGTCGAAAACCACACACACCGACAGACAGATCAGCGCCTTTGCAGCCTGTTCCCAAGCAGGTGTCGCGCCCAAGGTGAAACTGCCTAACAACGCCGCAAACGCGGCATACGCCTTGATGTTCGCGACACCCAACACAAAGCCTGCGCCCCAGCCCGGCGTGGCCGCAGCGTGTTCCTCGTTGAGGGGCGGCGCAGTACCAATGCGAAATGCCAGCCATAAAATATAAACAATCGAAACGACCGTCAGTGATGTGGCCAGCACCGGGAAGCGGTGCAAGACCACATAGAGCCCCGTGCCCACCAACGCCATCGAGATCGCCAGCCCTGCCGTGATCCCGACGAAAAACTGAACAGAGCGCCGCATGCCATAGGCCGCCCCGCTCGCCGCCAATGCCAGGGTGGCGGGTCCGGGGCTGGCGAGTAAGACGATGGCTGCGACGGTGAAGGTCAATACCGCTGAGTAAATGGGGGGTTCGGGCATATACGTCTCCTCTGCAGCACCGCGGGTACCGACTTAGCGGGGCAGTCCGTTTTCGTGGCAGTAGTAGACAGTCCGGTGGTTCTTCATAAAATCGATCACGCTATCAGCAATGGCCATCGGGTCCGCGTTGTGCAACAGCACCTTGGCAATTTGCTCGGCTATCCAGGCCATTTCCGGCGCCTTCATACCCAGGCGGGTAACCTCGACGGTGCCCAGCCGAATGCCTGTTTCGTTGTACGGATCCGTGTCCCAAGGCAGCGGCATTTCGTTGGTTATGATATTGGCGGCCGTGAGCCGCTGCACCGCCTCACGGCCGCTGGCAAAGGGTTTTGAATCAATCACGATCTGATGGGTTCGGGTGTAACCCTGCTCTCGATAGAAGGCGGTCACGCCCCTGCGATCCAAATGCATGGCCAGCGCCTGCGCGTTACTCACCACCTGTTTCATATAAGTCTGCCCGTACTCCAGCATCTCGGTGGCTGCCACGGCGAGCGCCGCCACGCGGTTGATCTGATGGCTGCCAGTCAGGGTGGGGAAAATAGCATCGTGCAGCCGCGCGGTTAATGCGCCATCGTTCCACACCATCACTCCGCCCTGCGGGCCACTGAACGTTTTGCCGGAGGAGCCGGTCATGAGGTCAGCGCCTTCTGCCAACGGGTCTTGAAACATTCCGGCACTGACCAAGCCCAATTGATGAGCTGCATCGAAATAGACCTTTCCACCCCAGGGTGAAACGATTCCCTTGATGTCGGCCACCGGGAGCGGGAACAGGGTCAGTGTCATACCCAACCCAACCAACGCCGGTTTCAGGGTCTGCGCCACTTCACTAAAGCGCGTGAGGTCGATTTCTGCAGTCTTGTGCACAAAAGGAATGTCCCAGACCTTGAGCCCACGCACACCGGGCGGCCCGTTGGTTCGGTTGCTGGTGTCACCGCCCCTGATCACCGGCACCGTCATGACGTTGTCTTCGGGACGGGCCAGCGCCGTGTACGCCGCAAGTACGGCTGCCATACCGCCCATTAATCGATGATCAGCATGCCGAGCGCGCAACGTGACTTTCAACAGCTCCACGCAAAGCGATTCCAACTCATCGATATGCTTCATGCCGGAAAAAAAACGGTTGTCACGTCCGATATGCCCGCCCGATGCACGCGTACCGACTTCACTCGACAGCAACGCGCGCACGCTCGGGCTGGTGGGCGACTCGGCGGCGACAAGATTGATGCATTGCTGCCCGCGCCACCGTTCGTTTCGAACCACTGCTGCCTTGACCAGTTCGGCCATGGCTGCGTGTGATTGCGCCTCTTTTAGTAAGGTGCTGGCGTGCTGGAGACATTCAGTATCGTGCATGACTTGCATCCCATGGAGTCACGTGACAACCAGACCCGCGTTTTTCAAGTGGTTTTTTTTGCAGCCTCTACGTGTTGGTCTTCCCACCAGCGATCATTGCCGTGAAGGTGCCGGGTGAGATCTTTTTCAGCCGCCCACGTCATGTTGAGGATGATTCGAGTGGCATCCTCATTGAGTGGAATGGTGCGGTGCAGCGTGGTATCCGTGCGCAGGAAATAAATATCCCCCGTCTTGAAGCCGTAGGTCGCAATCGGATTACTGCACAACAGTTCGTGGATTCGGGGGTTGGATTTATTCCACGAGGTATGAGGCACACATTGCAGCATCCCGCCCTTGGCGACAGAAGGCGTTTCGATAATCCAGATCAGCGCAAAACTGTAATCACCCCAATGCCACCCGTGGGTATCACCTTTGCGCTCCTGCTTGGTGATCAGATACTCCTCGTCCCTGGAGACAGACGCGACAACCCTCGTACCGGCAATCAGCGACAAGGTGTCGAGCAGTACGGCAGACTTCGACAGCGCATTGATCAACGGGCTGTTTTCAGCGATAAACTCGCTGCGCACCACACTCATGTATCGCGGTGTGTTGTCGGTGGTTGCCAAGTGCAAGTCACGGCGCTCAAGTTGGCGGTCGATCAAATCATTGACTTCAGCCGTTACCTTTTCACGCAACGCATCATCGACTATATCGCGCACCCTTATAAATCCGTTACGGGAGAACTCATGACGCAGCGACAAAACCTCTTCCTCAGGAAAGTTGGCATGGTGATATTGCTGCAAACACGCTTCATCAAGTGCGTCGTTCATTTCAATTCCTCGAAAAATAAATCAAGTTGAAATAGAGACTGGCCGCAAAACAATAGGCAGTCCTTTTCAAAAAATCCATTATTTTCTGAGGGTTCTGTGGTATGTAAGATTTTCCCGCTATTTCATCAATGTTCGTAAGGTCCATCTAATGAAAAAGCTTCCAAAGAGCGGTAAAAAACCAGACCCGATTGACCGTGCGATTATTCTTGCCCTTCACCAGAACGCGCGCATGTCGATACGCGCGCTGAGTCGTCAAGTCGGCTTGTCTGCGCCGGGCTGCAGCGAACGCCTCAAGCGCCTGGAAGTCTCAGGCGTCATCAGCGGGTTCAGCGTTGCCTTGGGTGCCCAGGCCTTGGGCTATGCCTTGCAAGCGTTGGTAAGGGTTAAACCCTTTACGGAGAAGTTCCAGGCGGTTGAACGGTTACTCGCGCAAATGCCTGAATGCGTGGTGTGTTACAAAATCACTGGCGACGACAGTTTCGTCTGCCATCTCTATATCGCATCTGTTAGCCACCTGGACCTTGCACTGCAAAAAATTACAGCACTGGCTGACACACATACATCCATTATAAAAACAGTCGTGACGAAACTACCCACATTCTAAACAACCCTGCGAGAGTTAGGCATCCGTTAATAGCAGCCATTGACTGTCGGCCCTTTCCTACTTGCCTGTATCAAACTTAAACACTACCGGGCGCATGCATCTATAGCCACGCGCCCTGTTATTGAACTGTTTGCTTATACGTGCCGAGTTTCCTTCCTGACTCGAAACCACGCAGCATACAGCGCAGGCAGGAACAATAGCGTCAACGCCGTCGCGACAATTAATCCGCCCATGATCGCCACGGCCATCGGCCCGAAGAACACGCTGCGTGACAGCGGAATCATCGCCAGCACCGCCGCCAGGGCTGTCAGCACAATCGGCCGGAAGCGTCGGACGGTGGCTTCGATGATTGCCTGCCATTGCGGCAGGCCAGCGTTGATGTCTTGTTCGATCTGGTCCACCAGGATCACCGAGTTACGCATGATCATGCCTGACAGCGCGATGGTCCCGAGCATGGCGACAAAGCCGAACGGCTGGCGGAACAGCAGCAGGAACAAGGTCACGCCGATCAAGCCCAGCGGTGCCGTCAGAAACACCATGGCAGTGCGCGAAAAGCTGCGCAGTTGCAGCATCAGCAACGTCAGCACCACCACGATAAACAGTGGCACGCCGGCCTTGACCGAGTTCTGGCCACGCGCGGAGTCCTCGACGGTGCCGCCCACTTCAATCAGGTAGCCGTCGGGCAGTTCGGTGCGCACGTCGGCAAGGGTCGGCAGAATTTGCTGCACCAACGTCGCCGGTTGTTCCTTGCCGTAGATGTCGGCGCGCACGGTCACGGTCGGCAGGCGGTTGCGGTGCCAGATGACGCCCTCTTCAAAACCATATTCGAGGGTGGCGATCTGCGACAGCGCCACGCTTTTGCCATTGTCGGTGGGCACCGCCAGGCTGGGCAGCAGCGATAATTCGGTGCGTTCATGCACGGTGCCGCGCATGAGGATTTCGATCAACTCGTTGTCCTCGCGGTATTGGCTGACGGTGGCCCCGGTGAGTGAACGCTGCAGGAATTTCGACAGGTTGGCGGTGCTCACGCCGAGTGCGCGGGCGCGGTCCTGGTCGATATTGAGGTAGACGATCTTGCTCGGCTCTTCCCAGTCCAGGTGCACGTTGACCACGTGGGTATTTTCGCGAACTTTGGCCGCCACTTTGCGCGCCAGGGCGCGGACTTGTTCGATGTGCTCGCCGGTCACTCGAAACTGCACCGGGTAACCCACGGGCGGGCCGTTCTCCAGGCGCGTGACACGCGAGCGCAGCGCGGGGAATTGCTCGTTAAGGGTTTCGATCAGCCATGTGCGCTGGCTTTCGCGCTCTTCGATGGTCTTCGCCAACACCACAAATTGCGCAAAGCTGACCGCTGGCAGTTGCTGGTCCAGCGGCAGGTAGAAGCGCGGCGAACCGGTGCCCACGTAGGCCACATAGTTGTCGATGCCGGCGTGTTCCTGCAGCAAGGCCTCCAGGCGTTTGACCTGCTCGGCGGTGTTGCTCAGGGAAGCGCCCTCAGCCAGTTTCAGGTCGACCATCAGCTCGAGTCGACCCGAGGCCGGGAAAAACTGTTGCGGCACAAAGCGGAACAGCGCGACCGAGCCGATAAACAACAACAGCGTGAGGATGATCACGGTTTTGCGCCTGCGCACGCACCATTCGACCAAACCTCTTACGCGCTGGTAGAAGGGTGTGCCATAGGGATCAGGCCCGTCAGCGCCATGTTTGGCCGCATGAATTTTCGCCAGGTCCGGCAGGAGTTTTGCTCCCAGGTACGGCACGAACACCACGGCAGCAACCCATGAGGCGAGCAGTGCGATGGTCACCACCTGAAAAATCGAGCGGGTGTATTCGCCGGTGCTCGATTGCGCGGTGGCAATCGGCAGAAAGCCCGCTGCCGTAATCAATGTGCCGGTGAGCATCGGGAACGCCGTGCTGGTCCAGGCGAAGCTGGCAGCCTTGAGCCGGTCGTAGCCCTGCTCCATTTTGATCGCCATCATTTCCACGGCGATGATGGCGTCATCCACCAGCAGGCCCAACGCCAGCACCAGTGCGCCGAGGGAAATTTTGTGCAACCCGATGCCGAGGTAATACATGCAGGCAAAGGTCATCGCCAATACCAGCGGAATCGCCAGGGCCACCACCATGCCAGTGCGCATGCCGAGCGAGAAGAAACTCACCAGCAGCACGATGGCCAACGCCTCCGCCAGCACCTGGACGAATTCTCCGACGCTGGTTTTCACCGCCGCCGGTTGGTCCGACACCTTGCGCAGTTCCATGCCAGCCGGAAGGTTCTTCTGCAACCGTGCGAATTCGGCTTCAAGCGCCTTGCCCAATACCAGAATATCGCCGCCGTCACGCATCGCCACCGCCAGCCCGATGGCGTCCGCGCCCATGTAACGCATGCGCGGTGCCGGGGGGTCATTGAAACCCCGCTGAATCTCGGCCACGTCGCCAATACGGAACGTGCGGTCACCGACGCGAATCGGGAAGTTGCGGATTTCTTCAACCGTCTTGAAGTTGCCCGACACACGCAGTTGCACACGCTCGCTCGGGGTTTCAAAGAAGCCCGCCGTAGAGACGGCGTTCTGCTCCTGCAACGCCTGCTGCACCGCCGCCAATGGCAGGCCGAGCGTGGCGAGTTTGAGGTTAGACAGCTCGATCCAGATCTTCTCGTCCTGTAGGCCGAGTAGCTCAACCTTGCCCACATCCGGTACGCGTTGCAGTTGAATCTGGATGCGGTCGGCGTAGTCCTTGAGCACGGCGTAATCGAAACCGTCGCCCGTCAGGGCGTAGATGTTGCCGAACGTGGTGCCGAATTCATCGTTGAAAACGGCCCCTGAATGTCCGGCGGCAAGGTCTGGCGAATATCGCTGATCTTCTTGCGCACCTGGTACCACAGCTCGGGAATTTGCGATGAGTGCATCGAATCACGGGCCATAAAGGTGACCTGCGATTCGCCGGGGCGCGAGAACGAAACAATGCGCTCGTACTCGCCGGTCTCCATCAGTTTTTTCTCGATACGCTCGGTGACCTGACGCGCCACCTCTTGGGCCGTGGCCCCGGGCCAGTTGGTTTTGATCACCATGGCCTTGAAAGTGAACGGCGGGTCTTCGCTTTGCCCCAGCTTGGTGTAGGACAGAGTACCGACCACCGCCAGCAGGATCATCAGGAACAGTACGATCTGGCGATTACGCAACGCCCATTCGGAAAGATTGAAACGCATCGGGGATTACTCCTTGGCCGCCAGATTCACCACGCGGTTGTCGCGATCCACCGGGCGCACTTGCTGGCCCTCGTGGAGGACGTGCACGCCCGCCGCGATCACCCAATCCGTCGCAGCCAAGCCCTCCAGCACCGGCACGGTTTTTTCGCCAAAGGCACCGATGCGCACCGGGGTGCGTTTCAGCGTGTTGTCCGGCTGCACGCGCCAGACGTAGGACGCGCCGTTCTCTGCGCTCAGCGCCGACAGCGGCACCGACAGCGCAATCACGCCGTCAGCCTGAATGAACACACGCGCACTCTGGCCAAGTTCGGCAGGGACTTTGCCGCCAGTGAACGCGACACGTGCGGCGAAAGTGCGCGATTTAGGGTCGGCGGCGGGTGACAGTTCACGAATGCGCCCGGCAAAACGCTGGTCGGGCTGGCTCCACAACTCGACCGACACCGGCTGGCCAATCTTGAACCGGCCGAAGCCTTGCTCGGGCAGGCTGATCAGCACTTCTCGCTCACCGTCGGTGGCGAGGGTGAATACGGTTTGGCCGGCAGACACCACTTGGCCGACTTCCACCGCGCGCTTGGCGACCACACCGTCTTGCGGTGCGCGCAATACGGCATAACCCGCCTGATTGCTCGACACGTCGAACTCGGCCTTGATCTGCTTCAGGCGCGCTTCACCTGAGCGGTAGAGGTTTTCAGCATTGTCGTACTGCGAGTGGCTGACCATCTGACGGTCCATCAAGGTCTTGTAGCGGTCACGTTCGGCGCGTACCAGGCTCAAGTTGGCCTGCGCGGCGGCGACTTGGGCGCGGGTGGCCTCCAGTTGCAGGCGCACGTCCTGGGGGTCGAGTTCGGCCAGCGGCTGGTTAGCCTTGACCCGTTCGCCCTCCTCCACCAGGCGTTTGCTGACTTTACCGCCAATGCGAAAGGCCAGGTCCGGCTCGTAACGGGCACGTACCTCGCCAGGAAAACTGTCCATCGCCTGCGCCGTGGGCTGCGGTTGCACCACCATGGCCGGGCGCAGGGTGGTCGGGGCCGCTTCTTCATGGCCGCACGCAGCCAAAAAAAGAACCAGGCTGACAGGCAACGCAAAGGGCAGGAACGTGCTGCGCATGCTGAAGGACCTTTCGCAATGGGTGCTTGGAATAATTATACTGGCCAGTATGTTATTAATACCAAACTCGCCAGTCCAGTATTAAAGGTAAAAATGTCCGACAATCCTGTAAACACCAACAGCCCCGGGCGCCCCAAGGACATGGCAAAACGCCAGGCAATCCTCGAAGCGGCGAAAATTCTGTTTTTGAGCAACGGCTACGCGAGCACCAGCATGGACGCCGTGGCCCTTGAGGCCGGCGTGTCGAAACTCACCGTTTACAGCCACTTCGCCGACAAGGAGACGTTGTTTACCGCTGCAGTGGTGGCGACGTGCGAGGAACAGTTGCCGGTGATGTATTTCGATCTGCCCGAGGGCATGCCGGTCGAAACGGTGTTGCTGAATATCGCGCGAGGCTTCCATCGCCTGATCAACAGCGAGGAGTCGGTAAACCTGCATCGCCTGATGATGACCACCGGGAGTCAGGACGTGAAGCTTTCGCAGATTTTCTTCGACGCGGGGCCGATGCGCATGCTACTGGGCATGGAGCGCCTGCTCAGCCGCATCAACCAGAGCGGCGCGCTGAGTATCGACGCACCGTTCAAGGCGGCTGAGCACTTCTTTTGCATGCTCAAGGGCACGGCGAATTTTCGCTTGCTGTATGGGTGCGGCGGGCAGTTGAGCGAGGCAGACGCCGAGGCGCATGTGCGGGATGTGGTGGGGTTGTTTATGCGCGGCTACCGCACCTGAAGTCGTTGAATCAAAAGCGGGCCTGAAATAAACAGCCGGTTTGCTTCGTGTGGGAGCGGGCTTGCTCGCGATCGCGGAGGGTCAGTTTAAAAATACTTATCTGACACACCGCCATCGGCAGCAAGCCTCCCACATCAACTTGAGAGAGGGAGTCGGCTTGCCTGCGCCGAGGCCTCAGCCCCATGATGACTCAGGGTTTTAGCGCCTTCTTCGGATAGATGTCATACCGGCTGGACTTGCCATCCAGCGCATGGCTCGGCTTCGGCCCGTCAATGCAGGGCGCCTTGCGCGGGCGTTTGACCACTACGCGGTGGCTGGCCAGGGCCAGTGCGGCGGCCAACAGCGCCGGTGCGTCCGGGTCATCGCCCACCAGTGGACGGAACAGGCGCATTTCTTTCTTTACCAGCGCGGTTTTCTCACGGTGCGGGAACATCGGGTCCAGGTAAATCACCTGCGGCGGCTCGCCTTGCCAATTGAGCATCACGTCAATCGAGTTGCCCTTGAGCAACTGCATGCGCGCTACGATCGGCGCCACTTCAAAATCCTCGGCAGCGCGTGCCAAGCCGTCTTCAAGCAGCGCGCCGATCAATGGTTGACGCTCGATCAGGCTAATCTGGCAGCCCAGGCTGGCCAGCACGAAGGCGTCCTTGCCCAGGCCCGCCGTGGCGTCCAGCACGCGTGGGCGTACGCCTTGGGCAATGCCGACGGCTTTGGCGATCATCTGCCCGCTGCCTCCGCCGTATAAACGCCGGTGCGCCGCGCCGCCTTCAACAAAGTCGACGCGGACCGGGCCGGGCGCCTCAGGCCCGAGTTGCTGCAATTGCAGGCCGTGCTCGCCGACTTGCAGGGAAAACTCGGCCGCCTCCAATTGCAAAGGCAGGCCAAGCTGGTCGGCCCACTGTTGCGCGCGCGCCTGGAAACCTTCGGCCAAGGCCTCGACCCGAATGCGGCTGGCCGCTGGTTGTTCGCTCATCAATCGCTACGCTCAAAAATATTAAGGATCGGCCAAAAGCGGCCGATAAAAAAAACAGTCAGGTATTTTGCCAGAGCTGAGCGTCGACCGAAAAAAATGTCAGACATTCTTCCCCTAACCATCGGTGTACTGCCGACCCACAACCATTACGGCCTGCGCAACACTCAAGCGCTGGCCGGGGTGAGTCATGTGTGGCAGGACTTCTTCGCCCGGGCCTTGGCCGAGCAGCTCGGCGCTACGCCGGGTGCGCTCGCAGCCAATGCACCTGCGCCGGTTGACCCGGCGGTAGAACCCAGCGAAGGCGCCGACCTGTTGACGCAAATCCTTACCCAGCGTGAGTGCGACGTAAAAGATACCGAGGTCGCGCCACCTGAGCCGCTGTTCCTGCCGATCGCCGAATTCGACACCGAGTTGCTGCCGCCGGCTGCCACGCCGTTCCCCGCAGAAGAAATCATCGCCCAGCAACGCCAGCAGAATTTCGAAAGCGGCTGGGTTCGCCCCATCGTGTTGACCTCTGGCCAACCGCTGCCGCAGCCTGGCCCGGCACCCGCACCGCGCGCCCTGCACCTGCCGATTGCCGAATTTGAACTGGACCTGTTGCCCGCACCGGCCACGCCCTACCCGAGCGAAGAACTGCTGGCGCAACAAAAGGCCCTGGATTTTGACGCCCACTGGGCGCGCCCACTGATCGCCCACAACCTGCGCCTGGCCGCCTAAGCGCCTTCAGCGACACACCCACCAACGCCCCATGTCCAGGTGAAAATGGTTGCGATGGGCCGCGTTGTAGTCCGGGCTCAACACCCCATTAAAATCATCGCAGGCGCCGTCACGCACCTGGCGCAAAAAGCGCGCGCTGTCGCCCTGCCCCGGCCAATCCTTGAGCACACTGATAGTGCGCCCGTCCGCCAAGCGAAAGCCTGCGATGTCCAGCGCGTTCGCCGAGGCATGCTGGCTGAGTTGCCCCTCTGCGCGGTTGTAGATATTACGACAGGCGAAGCTGCCCAAGTGATCGACCCGCGTCACCGCCTGGCCGAACACCGCCTGGGCCGCTGGTTGCAGGCTGTGGCGTTCAAACAGGGCAAACGCTACGGCCAGCGGGCAACTGGCCAGAAAGCTGCTGCTCAAGCCGACGTCGCGCCTTGCACGCGCAACACATTGCGCAATGGGCACGCGCTGTTCGCAGGCGTATCGGCCTGATGGCTGACGCGTAAACCGGAGGTTTTCAGCACGTGGTCGCACAGCGCCGGATCATCCTGCAAGCGGCCGAGCTTGAAGCGCGTCAGCAGGTTCGGGCTGGCACGCACGTCCAGCGGCGCCCACGGGTTCCAGTCATCCGGCAACGGCACCCAGCCGCGCCAAACCCCCAGCACCAGTGCGCCAGCCAGCAGCAACAGCGCACTCATCAGGTGGCTGAAGCGCACGGCTTAACCCTTGAAGAATTGGTTGGCTTGGCTGAATGGCATGTTGCGCTCGGTGAAGGTAAAGGTGCCCAGCGTGTAAACCTCCTGCGCCGCCCGGTAGAACTCGCCATACGCCGCCAAGGCCATCGCCGAGCCGACGCTGATGCGCCGCACGCCCATCGCGCTTAACTGCGCCACGCTGAGGTTCAAGCCGCCGGACATCAACACATTCACTGGTTTGGGCGCGACCGCCTTGACCACCGCCAGCACCTCTTCGGCACTGCGTAAAGCGGGCGCATACAGCACATCGGCGCCGGCTTCGGCGTAGGCTTGCAGGCGGCGAAGGGTGTCGGGCAAATCCAGTCGACCGTGCAGGAGGTTTTCTGCGCGGGCGGTGAGGGTGAAATCAAATGGCAGGCTGCGCGCAGCGGCGACAGCCGCTTCCACGCGCGCAACGGACAGGTCAAACGCGTAGATCGGCTCGTCGGCGATGCCCGTGGCGTCTTCGATGGAGCCACCGACGATCCCCGTGGCAGCGGCGCGCAGGATGGTTTGCGCGCAGCCTTCGGGCGTATCGCTGAAGCCGTTTTCGAGGTCGGCGGCTACCGGCAGCGCGGTGGCGTTGGCGATCATCTGTGCATTGACCAAGGTGTCTTCCAGCGACAACGCGCCTTCCGCATCCGGCCGCCCCAAGCTGAACGCATAGCCTGCGCTGGTGGTGGCCAAGGCTTCAAAGCCGAGGCTGGCGAGCATGATGGCGGAGCCTGCATCCCACGGGTTGGGCATCACGAACGCGCGGTCACGCGAATGCAATGCTTTGAAGGTTTCGGCGCGAAGGGTTTGGGCATCCATGACTGACTCCTGGCGGGAAAGGGCCTTAGAGTAACCCCAGTTGCTCCACTTCGGGTTCTCGATGCAACGTCGGCAGCGGTGGCAAACCTGGCAGACGCGCCATCATCTTGTGATGAAAACGCAGCGCGAGTTGCGCGGCGAGGCGGTTATCCGAGGTGTGCAGAAATACGTAAGGGCTGCGCCCTTCTTCGACCCAACCGGCCACCTTTTCAACCCACGGGTTCAGGAACGGGTCGTTGGCTTCAAGCTCAGGATGGCCAATAAAACGCACTTGGGGGAACTGCGTCAAGGCTGCTGGGCGCGGCGGCACCTTGGGCTTTTTCGATTGCGCATGCAGCACCGCAGCCGAGGTCGACGTGCAACTGAACAAGGCGCGCGAGTCGAGGCAGATGCGCTCGACGCCACGGTCACGCAACAGGCGATTAAGCGCGCGCTCGGCCTCGCCTTTGGCGAAGAACTCCAGGTGGCGCACTTCCACGGCCAGCGGGCGGTCCAGTGCATCGATAAAACCGGCCAGCTCGCCCAGGCGTTGCGGTGAAAAGTTTGCCGACAATTGCAGCCACAGCGGCGAAACGCGCTCACCCAGCGGGCTCATCAAACCGACAAAACCTTCTGCCGCCGGCAACTGCTCGCGCAAGTCGCCGCCATGGCTGATGTCACCGGGGAATTTGGCCGTGAAGCGAAAATCTTCAGGCATGATGTCGGCCCAGCGCTGCACGGTGGCGGCCGAGGGGCGAGCATAAAAAGTGGTATTGCCTTCAACCGCGTTAAACACTTGGGAGTACAGCGCGAGGTAATCGCCTGCGCGTGCATCGGCCGGGTACAGGTAGTCGCGCCAGGCGTTTTCACTCCAGGACGGGCAACCAATGTAGTAAGGCAGGCGCATCAGATGTGGATGTCGAGACCGAGTACTTCCATATCCCATTCGACAAAGCCGGCGGTGGTCAGGTAGCTGGCCAGGGCGGTGGCAACGCTTTTGCTCATGGAGCGGGGGAAGACCATGTCTTGCTGACGTGCTGGCAGGCCGCTGATCCGCGCGCTGCCGGCATTTTGGCCGTTGGACTGCGTGCCGGAGGCAACCTCGATGAAGTCCGGCGAATCTTCGACGGACTCGTCTACCGTGACGTTCGCCTTGCGGGGCTTGCGCTTGAGGGGGTAGGACTGTGAGGAAAAGCCATCTATACGCATACGTGCAGACTCGGTATCAATGGTGGCAATTTAGCGGCACTTTCCATGGCGCGCAAATGCTCTGGTGATAACTAGAACACATAATTTGTAAAAGGTTTAAAAACTGCGGCAAATTCTGACGATTGGTGATTTTAAAGGCCGCGCTCGGCTTTGGTTTGCGCGACTTTATCGCGCAGGTAAACGGGTGCGGCCTGGTCGGCGGCAATCGCTTCGCCGCGCGCATAGGCAAAGCGTGCCAGCGTCAGCAGGTCTTCGGCATGCGGCAGCATTGCGGCGTCCTGGCCAACCAATTGCACGTTGATGCGCTCGCCGTAACCCCAGCCGGTGCCTGCGCCGAACCAGTCACCACGGGCATCATCCGGCAAAACCGCCGCCTGCGGCGGTTGCACCGCTTCAACACCCACCAGGCGCATTTCGCCCGCGGTCTCGCGGTAGCAGCCCCAATACACTTCATCCATCCGTGCATCAATGGCCGCCGCCACTTGCGTGGCGCCGTGCTCACGCAGGGCACGCTGAGCCAGCACGGCCAGGTTGGAAACCGGTAGCACCGGGCGCTCCAGCGCAAAGGCCAAACCCTGCACTACGCCGATGGCGATACGTACGCCGGTAAACGCTCCCGGGCCACGGCCAAACGCGATGGCATCCACGGCAGACAAGGTGGTGCCTGCGTCTTCCAGCAGTTGCTTGATCATCGGCAACAGCTTTTGCGCGTGCAGGCGCGGGATCACCTCGTAGTGGCTCGTGACCTTGCCGTCATGCAGCAAGGCAACGGAGCAAGCTTCAGTCGCGGTGTCCAGGGCCAGCAGGGTGCTCATCGGTGTAGGTGTCCAAGTCGAAAAAAATTGCGCCAGTATAAACAACAACGCCCGCAAGCGGGCCGTTGTACGCAAAACCGATGGTTCGATCAGCTCAGTGCTTGCAGCACCTTGGCGGTGATGGCTTCTACCGAGCCAACGCCAGGGATGTGGCTGTACTTCGGCTTGCCATTGGCAGCGGACAGCTTCTGGTAGAAATCCACCAGCGGCTTGGTCTGCGAGTGGTAGACCGACAAGCGATGACGCACGGTTTCTTCCGTGTCGTCCTTGCGCTGTACCAGCTCTTCACCGGTCACATCGTCTTTGCCTTCAACCTTTGGCGGGTTGTAGACGGTGTGGTACACGCGGCCCGAGGCCTCGTGAACACGACGACCGGCAATACGCTGCACGATTTCTTCATCTTCAACCGCGATTTCAACCACCGCATCCAGCTCTACGCCAGCTTTTACCAGGGCTTCAGCCTGTGGAATGGTGCGTGGGAAACCGTCGAACAGGAAACCGTTCTTGCAGTCGTCCTGACTGATGCGTTCTTTGACCAGGTTGATAATCAGGTCATCAGACACCAGGGCGCCGCTGTCCATCACGCTTTTAGCGATCAGGCCCAGCTCGGTGCCTGCCTTGACGGCAGCGCGCAGCATGTCGCCAGTGGAGATTTGTGGAATGCCGAATTTTTCAGTGATGAACTTTGCCTGAGTACCTTTACCGGCCCCGGGAGCTCCCAGCAGAATGACGCGCATCGATGTGCTCCTCAATTTTTTATAGAGATGACGCTCGGATTCGCCGCGTGGGGCCAATCTCGTAAAAATAGGGTGTATAAAAATCTGAAACCAGGCCGATCAAACGGCCAAAGGCTGATCAAGATACACAGCGGGCCGTAACCACACAAGCCGCCGAAAGTCGCAGGAACCGCCGCCATGCCTGACTCATCGCCAAGGTGTGCCTGAGTGCAACCTGTGCCCTTAAATAACGGCCGCCCATTTCGGGGCGGCCGTCATTGTTTATCTGCAAGCCTTTGAGAACACGCAAGAAACCTTAGCCGGTATTGCGCAAACCGGCGGCAATACCGGCCACGGACACCAGCAGCGCCTGTTCCAGAGGGCTGTCTTGCGCAGCTTCCTGCAACCGCGAACGCGCCAATAACTCGGCCTGCAACAGGTGCAGCGGGTCGAGGTAGGTGTTGCGCAAGCGGATGAACTCAAGCGTATCCGGGCTATGCGCCAGCAGTTGCGACTGGCCAGTCAGGCCAAGCACCACACGGCACGCCTGCGACAATAGGTCGCGTAAGTGCGCACCCAATGGCAGCAAGTCAGGCTGCACCAGACGCTCATCATATAAACGCGCGATGTCGGCATCCGCCTTGGCCAGCACCATTTCCAGCATATCGATGCGCGTACGGAAGAACGGCCATTGCTCACGCATTTGCCCCAGCAACTCGCCTTCGCCGCGTTCCAGCGCCTTGCTCAATGCCGCTTCCCAGCCGAGCCAGGCGGGCAGCATCAGGCGGGTTTGGGTCCAGCCGAAGATCCATGGGATAGCGCGCAGACTTTCGATACCGCCTGCACGCCGTTTGGCCGGGCGACTGCCGAGCGGCAAGCGACCGAGTTCCTGCTCGGGCGTGGACTGGCGAAAATACTCGACGAACTGCGGATTTTCCCGCACCACCGCGCGGTACGCGCTGACGCCATCGGCCGCCAATTCATCCATCAAATGCCGCCAAGCCGGCTCTGGCGGCGGCGGTGGCAACAAGGTGGCTTCCAGCACGGCCGCCAAATACAGGTTGAGGTTTTGCTCGGCGATGTCCGGCAGGCCGAACTTGAAGCGGATCATCTCGCCTTGTTCGGTGGTACGGAAGCGCCCCGCCACCGAGCCAGGCGGCTGTGACAGGATGGCTGCGTGCGCCGGGCCACCGCCACGGCCAACGGTGCCGCCGCGACCGTGGAACAACAGCAACTCCACTTGCTGCTCGCGGCAAATATCCACCAGACGCTCCTGCGCCCGGTATTGCGCCCAGGCGGCGGCGGTGGTGCCGGCGTCCTTGGCCGAGTCCGAATAGCCGATCATCACTTCTTGCGGGCCTTGCAACCGCGCGCGATAGCCCGGCAATTGCAACAGGCACTCCATCACCGGCCCGGCGTTATCCAGGTCGGCCAGGGTTTCGAATAACGGCACCACGCGCATTGGCCGCTGCACGCCCGACTCTTTAAGCAGCAACTGCACCGCCAGCACATCGGACGCGGCGCCCGCCATGGAAATAACGTACGAGCCGAGCGACGCGGCCGGTGCGGCGGCAATTTCCTTGCAAGTATTCAATACCTCGGCGGTGTCTGCCGAGGGTTTGAAATAACCCGGCAGCAGCGGTCGACGGTTGGCCAATTCATTCATCAGGAAGCTGATGCGCGCCGCTTCATCCCAGTCCTCATAGCGGCCAAGGCCCAAGTAATCGGTGATCTCAGTCATGGCCGCCGAGTGTCGACTGGAATCCTGACGCACATCCAGGCGCACCAGGAACAGGCCAAAGGTCACCGCACGGCGCAGGCAATCGAGCAACGGGCCATCGGCAATCACGCCCATGCCGCACGCGTGCAGCGACTGGTAGCACAGTTGCAGCGGGGCGAGCAGGTCTTGGTTGTCTTGCAACACTTCGGCAGGCGCCGGAGTCGGCGCGGTCAATGCCGTGTGCGCCCACTGGCGGGTGGCGCGCAGGCGTTCGCGCAGTTGCTTGAGCACGGCGCGATAGGGCTCGACGCTGTCGCCGACTTTGGCCTGTAACGCCGGGCTGGCCTGCTGCATCGACAGCTCGGACGCCAAGTGGTCGACGTCACGCAAATACAAATCCGCCGCCATCCAACGCGCCAGCAACAGTACTTCGCGGGTGACCGGCGCGGTGACATTCGGGTTGCCGTCACGGTCGCCGCCCATCCACGAGGCAAAGCGAATCGGCGCCGCCTCCAGTGGCAGGCGCAAGCCGGTGGCGGCGTGCAGCGCCTGGTCGGCCTTGCGCAAATAATTCGGGATGGCCTGCCACAGCGAATGCTCGATCACCGCAAAGCCCCATTTGGCTTCGTCTACCGGCGTGGGCCGGATGCGGCGGATTTCTTCGGTGTGCCACGCCTCGGCGATCAGCCGTTGCAAGCGTTCGCGGATCTGCTCGCGCTCGGCGGTGGTGAGGTCGCGGTGATCCTGCAGCGCCAGTTGCGCGGCAATCGCATCGTATTTCTGGATAAGCGTGCGGCGCGCCACTTCGGTCGGGTGGGCGGTGAGCACCAGTTCAATCTCCAGCTGCGCCAACTGCCGCGCCAAGGATTCATTGCTGTGCCCCTCGCCTTGCAGGCGGGCGAGCAACTCCGGCAATACACGCGATTCAAACGGCGCCGGTTGCGACTCATCGCGCCGATGAATCAACTGGTACTGCTCGGCGATATTCGCCAGGTTAAGGAACTGGTTAAACGCTCGCGCGACCGGTAACAGCTCATCTTCCTGCAGTTGGTTCAAGCTGGCGCTGAGTTCTTCCCCCGCAGCCTGCTCGGCCCCCGCACCGCGGCGGTCAGCCTTGGCGCCTTTGCGGATTTGCTCGATCTTGTCGAGAAAATCATCGCCGTACTGCTCTCGAATGGTGTTGCCCAACAGTTCACCCAGCAGGTGAACATCCTCACGCAAGCGTGCATCGATATCACTCATCAGCCAATCTCCAGCCAGAAATCCGGGACGCGCAGGCCTTCCAGAGTGCCGCCCGCATCGATTTCTGACAAGGCCGAACGCAAACCACTTTAAACCTTGCGGCTTGCAGCTAGTCTCAACAGTGAGCCGCCGCGTTATCCACGCAGGCGGCTGGTCACTCATCACCGCCCGCCATTACAGGCTTTATTGAGGTGGCCATGGGTGAGGAAGGTGATGCGCCGTACGAAGAAGGCGAGCACAACAGAAAAAACTCTAAACAACCTGCAAGCATCGGGAACCGTGGCTTTCAGCGAACTGAGGATCAATCATGAAGACTTTCCAAGAGCTGCTGAATAACTGGGAAGAGAAAGGTGCAGAAGCTCAAGATCTGGTTGAGATAAACGTATCGATCCACAAAGCCGACCTGGTGAAAATAAAAGCATTCGCTGAGGTCTATGGCCTGTCTGAATCCACAATCACTGCGACACTACTCTCCACCTCTATTAAGGAAGCCGAGGAGGCCATTCCTTACGTAAAGGGATCTGAGGTTATTAGAGTCGAAGAAGGTGAAGATATTTTTGCTGACGCAGGCAAGACACCCGCTTACGTCGAAGCTGAACAGAAGATTCACAAGTCCATGCTGACCAATAGCTGACGCCGAGTGAACGCTGGCCCCTTTCGAGGGGCTTTTTGGTGAGTTCATAGTGTAAGACAAGAACACAAGCTCTCCTCTGCATGGGTACAGGGTCGACTAGACAAAGCCGAGTGCGTCAACGGCCCAAAGTCCAAACAGTATCAATAGAAACGAAACGCCACCCCAGTGCACTACAATCAGTTTGCGCTTAAGGCGGGCAGGGAAGTTTTTCAGGTCCTCGCTACTCGCCCCTCCATCGCGCAGATAGAGACGAGGCACTGTCATGACACCCATTATTGCACCCAGAACGAACATCCGCCCCCAAGTGCCTGCGCTCTTAAAGGGGGCTCGGATCATTACAGCGGGACAGTTCTTTAGATGGCTCAACATCAGCTCCATCTTGGTATAGGCGAGGTGCAACGCAAGGCCTAGAAAAACGAATAAACCTCCAAAACCTATCAAACCGACACAGAGGTAAACTTTCTGAGCGGTGCTTATACTCACTTCGTAACCTCGTAAATTACTTCCCCTAGATTTTCACCCGCCTTGCCGATAACCGCCCCCGCTGCAAAAGAGCCCACTCCGATTACCACCAAGCCGCAGACAAGCGCACCTATCCCGGCAGTAGGCGCCCCAAGTGCTACACAGACAGTACCCGTCGCACTGGCTCCTAAAAACGCACTACTTGCAGCGCCACCCGCAATCCCGCCTATAAAGGCTCCACTTTCTGTGTATTTCACCTTCTTACATGCCTCTGTATTGCCCGAAGCGCACACGTCTTGAACCTTGATGTAAGAGGCGCCGCCACCTGCTGCAGTGCCTAGCCATCCGCCGTATTTGACGTATTTGGCAGCCTTTGCGACCCCATCCATATGCGTTGCATAACCAGGAATCTGAGTGGGTGCACCCGCTTTGCTCCAGCGATGTACCAAGCTACGACTTGAAATTCCCAAAGCACTCTTAAGGTTCGGATGATCGGGGAAACCAATACCCTTTTTGGTGAGCCACGTGAGGTTGCTATCGAGCTGGCCAAACAAACGCTTACGCTCGGCAAAAAACTCAGGTGACCGCAGATGCCCGTCACGCAGGAAGGCGCGCTGGTGCAAGGCTTCAATGTCGCGCAGCGACGCTTGTACTTTCTCAAGGTTCGAAGCAAAAATGGCGACGCCAACGCCGGCAGCGGTAGACCCGTATTTGAAAAAGGATTCAAACTCGTCACGATGGCGAGCCAGGAAGTCGGCCTCGTCTGGTGAAAGATCCTGAAGCGCCTTATTCACATTTGCCGCCGCTTCCATCAGTACCGTTTCTTCATACGTACAACTGTAGTTATTGGGGTCACTGAGCACGATCATCTGGCCCGCTTTTACCTGATCCAAATTCGGGTTAAGCGCTTTGAATTTGGCAATAACAGCGGGGTCAGGAGAGGCAAATAACTGAGCCTTTAATTCATCCGCCGTTGTGCTTTTGAGAACAATGTAAAACCCCGGCTCGTGGAGCTGGATCGGCTCAGGCCATCGCTCGCGGGGGAAAAATTTTAAATCTTCGGAGGACGGTGAGGGATAATCGGCATGGGTTGCGTCTTGCGTAGTTGAGCTATCTCTAAGGTATTGAGCATGAGCAAACCGCAACAACCGTTCAGGGTCGGGTTTTAACAGGGGCTGAGTGAGCATGATCAGCGGAATGCGCTTAACCGAACGGGTTATTGCGTCCTGACCTTTGCGGGCCAAGGAATGCGCTTGGCTCAAGAGTTCGCGCTGTTCTTGCAGAATGGCCTGTATGCCCTGGTCAGGGGTCATATGGCCCGTAGCGACATCATCGGCAATACGCTTTGCGTAATAGGCAACTTCCCGATTGAACTGCATGCGCGAAATACCGTGGGCAAGATGCAGAGTACTGACCGTCAGCCCCTGCGCAATCAACTTGCCCGCCGCGCTGTTGACGTCCCAAATCTCATAACGGTTCGGGTTCATCCCTCTTCGCCCCACGAGCTATGATCCGTAGGGTCAGACTCACAGGTATTACCGATCGAATCGTGGGGCGAACAGCCCACTGAAATCGGTCCTTGAGCCTCGCCGCTGATGGTCATGTCACCTCGGTTTGTCATACGTAACACTCCTTTTCGTCAGCCGAAAACCGTATTACAAAAAATCTCAGCCGTGGCGTAGGGCATCTCTGAAAAACCATGCGGAATTTTCCGAACATGCACCGCCGAAGGCCCGGTGAAAATCTGG
Organism: Pseudomonas kitaguniensis; assembly: GCF_009296165.1. Lineage (GTDB taxonomy): Bacteria > Pseudomonadota > Gammaproteobacteria > Pseudomonadales > Pseudomonadaceae > Aquipseudomonas > Aquipseudomonas kitaguniensis. The sequence continues at coordinate 31,925 of NZ_VUAZ01000078.1, forward strand.
CCGAGTGACGCGGTGGGCAGCGTCAGCCCCAGACTCGCAGCCAACGATAAGATGCAAACGTGCGACCAGCACCCACCCCTGAAAACCTCCAAAATCAGCAGCAAATGCAGGCTCGGCGTACAGCCGCGCACGGCGAAAGTTCCAACTTTTAAACATTGACCATTCAGTCAGATATTTTTTTCGGCGAATTGCCATCTCGGCTGAACTTTTGAAAAAAGCCTCCGGTCACAGCCAGTAAGCCATCACTTGGAACGGCCGTTTGAACAGGCGTCATGCGCGTAATCGCCGGGCCTGCAAGCGCTGATCAACTGAGATGGATTTTGATGTATTTCAGGAGTTATCTAATGGAGTTGAAGACGATGAAGACCAGCACTGCCAAATCCTCGTTTAACCACCTGCGCGGGCTCAAATTGGCCGCGCTGGCAATCGGCACCAGCTTCGTTCTGGCTGGCTGCGCCGGCAACCCGCCAACCGAGCAATATGCGGTGACTCAGTCGGCCGTCAACAGCGCTGTCAGCGCAGGCGGCACCGAGTACGCAGCGGTTGAGATGAAGTCGGCGCAGGACAAGCTCAAAGAAGCCGAAATCGCGATGCATGACAAGAACTACGACAAGGCTCGCCAGTTGGCTGAACAAGCCGAGTGGGATGCCCGTGTTGCTGAGCGCAAGTCTCAGGCAGCCAAGGCTGACCAGGCTGTGAAAGACTCGCAGAAAGCTGTTCAGGAGCTGCGTCAGGAAGGCATGCGCCCAGCTGTTATCAAGCAGCAATAAGCCGCCGCACCTGATTGCACTGCACCCGATATCGAATTGAAAGGACGACACGACTATGCGTAAACAATTGATGATCCCTGCCCTGCTGGCGATGAGCGTTGCCCTGGCGGCCTGTTCCACCCCGCCAAACGCGAACCTGGAAAACGCACGGACTAACTTCTCGGCCCTGCAAACCAACCCACAAGCGACCAAGCTTGCGGCGCTGGAAACCAAAGACGCCAGCGAGTGGCTGGACAAAGCCGACAAGGCTTACCGCGACAAGGAAGACGAGAAGAAGGTCGACCAACTGGCCTACCTGACCAACCAGCGTGTTGAAGTCGCCAAGGACACCATCTCCCTGCGCGAATCCGAAGCCAAGCTGAAAAACGCGGGTGACGAACGTGCGCGTGCCCTGCTGCAAGCGCGTGATGCGCAGATCAAGCAACTGCAAGACAGCTTGAACGCCAAGCAGACTGATCGCGGTACGCTGGTAACCTTCGGTGACGTGCTGTTCGCCACCAACAAGTCCGACCTGAAATCCAGCGGCCTGGTCAACATCACCAAGCTGGCTCAGTTCCTGCGCGACAACCCGGACCGTAAAGTGATCGTCGAAGGCTACACCGACAGCACCGGTTCCGACTCGTACAACCAGAGCCTGTCTGAGCGTCGTGCTGCTTCCGTACAGCGTGCACTGGCTCAACAAGGCGTGGATATTTCGCGCATCGTGACCCAGGGTTACGGCAAGGAATACCCGGTTGCCGACAACGGCAGCGTATCGGGCCGTGCCATGAACCGCCGCGTTGAAGTGACCATTTCCAACGACAACCAACCGGTTAAGCCACGCTCGTCCGTCGCTAACTGATTGATTGACGCTCGATAAAAAACCCACCTTATGGTGGGTTTTTTTATTGTCAGGCTTCGACTTTGCGGTTGTTGTCGTCACCCGGCATCATGGCTTCCATGCCTTGACGCCCACCCATCATTTTTTCCAGCGCCTCGGGATTCATCTGGCCTTCTGAGCCGCCTGAGCCTTCGGAGCCGCCGCCCTTGGCGCCGCCCGATGCTTTGGACAACATGTCCATAAGCATTTTGAGCGGGTCTTGTTTGTCTTGCTTCTCGGCGCCCTGCTTCTCGGCGCCTTCATCACCGCCCTGATCCAGTTTTGCCTGGCCGCCGGCCATCGCGAGCATTTTGCCAATCGCACTAATATCCATCATCACACTCCCAGATCAGTTAGTCGTAAGTAATCATCAGTAACACTGACACGTCATTCAGTGGCTTCTTACGCGAAACGGTTCCAGATACTTGTGCAATGACACATTTGACCGCTGGTGCGCGCTATTCCTGCAGCTTGGGTGTTTCCTGGCCCAGGCAGCGCACGGCCTGCTTCTTGTTGTTCACCAGTACGCCGCTCAGGCCTTTTTGCTCGGTGTCGAACATCACCAGCACACCGTCAATGCACTGCGCCACTTGCGCGGCCGGGGTCAGGGAGATTTTGTAGTCTTGACCCGGCACGGTCTTGAGCAAGGTGAAGTCGCTGAGCAGCAAGGCATCGTCGGGCTTGGCGAAGTGCAGGTAGCCGTAGTACCAAAGGCAACCGACGGTGCCGATGATGGTGCCTATGCCGGTCAGAATCAGCGGGATCATGTTGCGTTCTTCGCTCATTGCGGGTGCTCTAATGACTCAACGTTGGGAACCGGGTAGTTGGGAATCTCACCCAGCCGCCGCAGGCCATTGAAGTGCTGCGGGTCGTCCAGATAGCGCAGCATTACGGTTTGCCAGGTCTTGTCGGCAAAGGTTTGCACGTGGCCGCCACGGGTCAACTGCAACACCCTGGGCGGCGGCGCAGCCTGGTACAGGCGGATGCCATTGGCCAGCGGCACGATCGGGTCATCCACGCTGTGGAACAGCAACTTCGGCACGCCGGTCAGTTGCGGCATGGCGTAGATAGCGCTGTCGCCGTCCGGCACCAGCCAGGACAGCGGCACCTGGAACGGCCATGTTAACCAGGAGGTGCTCAGGGCGAATTGTCCTACGTCACGATAACTGGCAGGAACGCCGTCCAGCACCAAGGCCTTAAGCCGGGTTTGGCGCTCGGGATGGGCTGCCAGGTAATGCACCGCCAATGAGCCGCCCAGGCTTTGGCCGAGGACGATCAGCGGCAGATGCTGTGTTTCAGGCGCCGTGTCGACCCAACGAAAGGCCGCATCGATGTCTTGATACACCGCCGGCAATGACGGCTTGCCCTCGGACAAGCCGTAACCGCGATAGTCCAGCAGCAGCACTTGGTAACCCTGCTCGGGCAACCACCAACTGCCGCCCAAGTGCCAGGCAAGGTTGCCGCCGTTGCCGTGCAGGTGCAGCACCGTGCCTTTGACCGGCACACCCGGTCTGGCCGGCAGCCACCAGGCGTGAAGTTTCACCCCGTCGGCGCTGGTCAGGGTGACATCGCGGTACGCCAAGTGGGCTTTTTGCGGCGTGAACGGCAAGCCGGGCTCGGGGTAAAACAGCAGGGAGCTGCAGCCGTTCAGCGTGAGTAGCAGGCAAAGAATGCCGAGGATTCTCATCCGTTGAAGCCTCGTGAATGGGTTGAAAGTCAACTGTGGGAGCGGGCTTGCTCGCGATGGCGGCGGGTCAGTCGACGCATCTGTTACTGATACACCGCGATCGCGAGCAAGCCCGCTCCCACAGTTTTGACTCGGTTTGTTCAGGAATATCGTTTAAAGGATATTCGAGTAATCCGCCTCGATCCGGTCCAGGCTCAAGTGGTTGAGGAAGTTGGAGAAGCACATCCAAGCCGCCAATGCGTTCATGTCGCGAAACTGTTCCGGCAGGTACTTGGGCGTCACCACCAGGCCTTCATCGACCAGTTGGCGCAGGGTGCGCATGTCTTCCAGCGTGGTCTTGCCGCAGAACAGCAACGGCACTTGTTCCAGCTTGCCTTTGCGCACGGCCAACTGAATGTAGTTGTAGACCATGATAAAGCCCTTGAGATAGGACAAATCCTTGGTAAACGGCAGCCCCGTCGGCGTCGAGCCACGGAACACGCGGCTGGCATTGCCGTAGCTTTCGGCCATTTCAAAGCCTTGTTCGCGGAAGAAATCGAACACCTGCAGGAAGTCGGCGCCCTCCTCGACCATGTGGATCGCGCGGGTGCGGTTGGTCAGTTTGCGCAGGCGGCTGGGGTAAGAGGCGAAGGTGATGATCTCCATCAAAATCGCCAGGCCTTCCTGGGTCACGGTGGACGACGGCGGGCCTTTGGAAAGGAAGGTACAGATCGGCTGGTTCTGGCCGTTGAGGGTCGTGCCGACGTGCACCAGGCCCTCGTGTACTTCCAGGGCGCGCACGTCGCGGTCGTTGAACATCGCGTCGGCGCGAATCTTGATGTAGTCGGCACCCGCCGCCGCGTCGGCAACAATACCGTCGGACTCAAACACGCGAATGGTTTCTTCGGCCTCGCCAAATACCTTGTTCAAGCGGGTTTGCAATAAAGCCACCGCGTCCTTGGCGGTCAGGGTTTTGGCTTCGTCCTTGAGGTCGCCACGGCCGTCGATCTGGTTCAGGTAGTCGGACATCATCATGCCCAAGTCGGCCAAGGTCGGGTCGCCGGCGTGGAACGCATCCGAGGCGGCGCCGTAGAGTTCCTGGGAGATCAGGCCAAAGTCTTCGGTGCCGCGCGCTTCGAGCATGCGCACCACCATGCGATATTCGCGGCACATGCGGCGCATGATCTGCCCCACCGGGCTGAACTGGCCGAGGCGGCGGGTGATGTCGCGCTCAATGTTCTGGAATTCCAGCTTGACCGCGCTGGAGTCAAACGACAACGGCCGGTTGAGGTAGTAGTCACGGTCCACGGCTGGCATCACTTTGCCCTTGCCCTTGAGAAACCCCTGGCGAATGCTTTCGTCCCATTTGACGGCGTCGAGCACGCGAATCGGTGTTTGCGCCAGCACAATTCGATCGGACAAGGCGCGTATCGTCTGCTGGTAATCGTCCACCCGGTGCTTCCTCTTTAAACGTTATTTGCCCGCACGCTGGTAGCGCACGGCTTCAACGAACACATCGGCATTGGCCGGGTCATCCAGGTAGGCAAATACCTGGGCCATGGGGCTGTCGACCACTACGCCGGCGCCCTCAACGGTTTCCACAGTGCTGCCCTGCAGCGCCTGCTGGCCTATGGCTTGATGTATCTGCTCCAGATCGAGGTTATAGACCACCAAGTCGTGCTTTTCGTCGAACTCGAAGCCCGCCACAAGGTAATGCCCACCGAACCTGGCCGGCAAAGGCGCCGACAGGTACCAGCGGCTACCATGCCGCGAGACGCTGAACAGGTATTCATCACGCTGGCCCGGCTTGGCTTCAGGGTAGCTCACGGCTTTGTAACGGTGGTCACCGGCACGCGTGATTTGCAGGTTGAGCGGCTCGCCCCAGGCATTTTTGCTCGCCCAATGGCCGAGCAGTTCATCCGGCGCGGCCTCATGGGCCGGCAGCGGGTGCTTGAACGTCACCAGGCAACCGCTGAGCCACATGAACGACAACGCGATTACCGCAACACGCCAGGCTTTCATCACATACCCCTATACCGAGGCCAACACCAAATGCATGTAACGCTTGAGAATCTCAAGCATCTCCTCACCGGTCAAAGGCTCCTGGCCACCCAGCAGGCACTGATATTCCATCCGACCGATTATCGCCGTCAACACTTTGGCATCCTGTTGCGGCTCGCGCGAACCCAATACCTTGAAAAACTGCTCGGTGCCTTGCAACAGAATCTGTTGATGGGAGCGCACCAGTTCGGCCAGGCGCGGGTTCAACAGGGCTTCCTGGCGAAAAGCCTGCTCAGCCATCAGGTGTTCACGCCGGTTGGTCAGTTGGCGCAGCACATAGTCGGCCGTGAGCCGCGCAATGTCATCGGCCAACTGCGCGCGCGACTGCGGGCCGCCGTCGCCATAGGCGACCATCTCGCGCAGCAGGCCTTCGTTGCGCACCCACAGCTTGCCCATGAAGGCGGCGCTGCGCTCTACATATTGGGCGAAGGTGTCGGTGAGCAAGTCGTCGATGTCTTTGAAGTAGTAGGTGGTGGCCGACAACGGCACACCCGCCTCCGCCGCCACCGCGCGATGGCGTACGGCGCGCACGCCATCACGCACCACAATGCGCATGGCCGCATCGAGAATCTCTTGCCTGCGCTGCTCGCTGCCCCGGCGGCTGGCCTTGCGGCCCTGGTACTGGACGCTTTCAGCCACGGCCGCGGCAATGCCGGCGGCGCCTTCTTGAGCCATTACGCGGTTCACGACACCCATCCTTGAAAAGATCAAAACCTGGCGCTGTTTGCTTGACGCTTAAAGACGCCACATAAAAAAGCCGCCTTATAAAAGGCGGCTTCGGATTTCGCTACGGTTACGCTTGTGGCCGCATGTGCGGGAACAAGATCACGTCGCGGATCGACGGCGAGTTGGTCAGCAACATCACCAGGCGGTCGATGCCGATACCTTCACCGGCCGTCGGCGGCATGCCGTACTCCAGGGCGCGCACAAAGTCGGCGTCGTAGTGCATGGCTTCATCGTCGCCGGCGTCCTTGTCGGCCACCTGCGCCATGAAGCGCTCGGCCTGGTCTTCGGCGTCGTTAAGCTCGGAGTAGGCGTTGGCGATTTCGCGGCCGCCGATGAACAGCTCGAAACGGTCGGTGACGTTCGGGTTGTCATCGTTGCGACGGGCCAGCGGCGACACTTCGAACGGGTACTGGGTAATGAAGTGCGGCTGTTCGAGCTTGTGCTCCACCAGCTCTTCGAAAATCATCACCTGCAATTTACCCAAGCCTTCGAAGCCCAGCACCTTGGCGCCGGCTTTTTTAGCGATAGCGCGAGCCTTGTCGATGTCGGTCAGGTCGTCAGCGCTCAGCTCGGGGTTGTACTTGAGGATCGAATCGAACACCGACAAACGCACGAACGGCTCGCCGAAGTGGAACACCTTGTCGCCGTACGGCACGTCGGTAGTACCGAGTACAAGCTGCGCGAGTTCGCGGAACAGCTCTTCGGTCAGGTCATGTTGTCTTCATAGTCGGCGTAAGCCTGGTAGAACTCCAACATGGTGAATTCAGGGTTGTGACGCGTCGAAACGCCTTCGTTACGGAAGTTACGGTTGATCTCGAAAACTTTTTCGAAACCGCCGACCACCAGGCGCTTGAGGTACAGCTCCGGCGCAATGCGCAAGAACATTTCCAGGTCCAGCGCGTTGTGGTGGGTCTCGAAAGGCTTGGCTGCGGCACCACCGGGGATGGTTTGCAGCATCGGCGTTTCGACTTCGAGAAAATCTCGCTGCATCAGGAAGCTGCGGATGTGGGCGATGACTTGCGAACGCACGCGGAACGTTTGGCGTACGTCTTCGTTGACGATCAGGTCAACGTAGCGCTGGCGGTAACGCTGCTCGGTGTCGGTCAGGCCGTGGTGCTTGTCGGGCAGTGGGCGCAGGGATTTGGTCAGCAGGCGCACGCTGGTCATTTCAACGTACAGGTCGCCCTTGCCGGAGCGCGCCAGGGTGCCTTCTGCTGCAATGATGTCGCCCATGTCCCAGGTTTTCACCGAGGCCAGGGTTTCTTCCGGCAACGTTTTGCGGTTGACGTAGACCTGGATGCGCCCGGACATGTCCTGGATCACCATGAACGAGCCACGGTTGAGCATGATGCGACCTGCCACCTTGACCGGGATCGCAGCCTCTGCCAGCTCTTCCTTGGTCTTGTCCGCGTAGGTTTTCTGCAAGTCTGCGCAGTAAGCGTCGCGGCGGAAGTCGTTGGGGAAGGCATTGCCCTTGGCGCGCTCGGCAGCAAGCTTTTCCTTGCGCAGGGCGATCAGGGAGTTTTCTTCCTGTTGCAGGGCCTGGTCGAGTTGTTGGTCGCTCATGTCTTTAAATTTTCCATCAGGTTCGTTGTCCCCGGCCTGCGGCCGGGGATCGTCCGGCGAGGAACTAGGCGTCCCCCCGGCGCTTGCAGTCTTTTTTACAGGCCCGATTTCAGGCTGGCTTCCAGGTATTCGTCGATATCACCGTCGAGCACCTTGTCGCAATCGCTGCGTTCGATGTTAGTGCGCAGATCCTTGATCCGCGACGCATCAAGCACATACGAACGGATCTGGTGACCCCAGCCAATATCCGACTTGGTGTCTTCCAGCGCCTGGGAAGCGGCGTTGCGCTTCTGCATTTCCTGCTCGTACAACTTGGCCCGCAGCATTTTCATGGCGGTGTCCTTGTTCGCGTGCTGGGAACGTTCGTTCTGGCAACTGACCACCGTGTTGGTCGGCACGTGAGTAATACGTACCGCCGAGTCGGTGGTGTTTACGTGCTGACCACCGGCACCGGAGGAGCGGTAGGTGTCGATGCGCAGGTCGGCCGGGTTGATCTCGATTTCGACCTTGTCATCGATCTCTGGCGAGACGAACACCGCAGAGAACGAGGTGTGGCGACGGTTGCCGGAGTCGAACGGGCTCTTGCGCACCAAGCGGTGCACGCCGATCTCGGTACGCAACCAGCCAAACGCGTATTCGCCCTTGATGTGCACGGTCGCGCCCTTGATACCGGCGACTTCACCAGCCGACAGTTCCATGATGGTCGCGTCGAAGCCGCGTTTGTCGGCCCAGCGCAGGTACATGCGCAACAAGATGTTGGCCCAGTCCTGGGCTTCGGTGCCGCCGGAACCGGCCTGGATGTCCAGGTAGGCGTTGTTCGGGTCCATTTCGTGGCTGAACATGCGGCGAAATTCAAGCTTGGCGAGGTTTTCCTCGAGACGGGCCAGCTCGGCGACGACATCGCCCACTGCGCCTTCGTCGTTTTCTTCAACGGCCATGTCCAGCAGGTCGCGGCAATCGCCCAGACCGGTGTTCAATTCGTCGAGCGTATCGACGATCAGCGCCAGCGCAGCGCGCTCGCGGCCCAGTTCCTGGGCGTATTCAGGTTTGTTCCAGACAGCCGGATCTTCAAGCTCGCGATTGACTTCGGTCAGACGCTCATGCTTTTGATCGTAGTCAAAGATACCCCCGAATAGTTTCGGAGCGCTCGGACAGGTCCTTGATGGTGTTAAGGATCGGGTTGATTTCCATGGCGGGCAGCACTCGTTGGCGAACTTTTGAAAGCCTGCGAGTATAACGACAAACGGGCGGCAGCGGCAGCCCGCTTGGTCAAATACGCCAAGACGGCGCAGCCCTCTTTGAAGCAGAGCGGTCAGCGAAAGCTGAGCTTGCCAGCGACGGGCAGTGCTTCAGATAGCTGACTCAACCTCTAACGCCTGCCAAAAAACATACCGTTCATCTGTTTAGCAAAAAAATCAAGATCAATAAAAACCAACGCATAGAGCACTTATAAAAAAATACAGCCAAAACCGACTTTAATAAAAACAGTCAGTTAAACATCACACAAAACGTCTTAGGACGTTACTTACAAACAAGCAAGAACATTAACACTCAAGCATCAGACCCGTCTTACAAAGCTTCCCACCCACTTCAAAGCATATCAAAAAGCCAGCTACTTGCGCTCTTATTGAACTTAATTAAGTTAAGCCATAGCGACGTACGTATTACGTGTTCGTCAGCGCACGCACGCCTACACATTAGATCACTCCAAAAGGGAGAGACAACATGGCACAACAAGGGTGGCAACCCGGGCAGCCTTTAGAAATAAAACCAACGATAATAACGGCCGGAAGGCGAAACACTTATTGGGGCGGCGAAGGCGGTGGTTACAGTGGGAACGGCGATGGTTGGGGCCTTCAGGAAGGACCGCGTCGAGGCGAGGGCGACCCGACCAGATTCAAGCAGTTCGACTTCCCCAGCACCACAGCGGATTTCATTGGAGAGCAAAAATACAACCAATCCTTGATTGATGCAGCGTACAGCAAGCGATTTGCAACGCTCAATATTCAGACCGAGCGCGAACTCGAAGAGCAGCAGCACGCCGGGAAGGCTGAGCAACCACTCACCGAAAGAGAGTCAGCAGTTCTAGATCAAAAAATCGCATTAACATTCATCCATGCCAAAAAAACCACCTACAACAACACCGCTCCGGTGATGTATGGCCTCTATGACCAGAACCCATTTTACCTAATGGAAAATTTAACAACTACAAAGCTGCGCGAAACGCTTGCGGGTTCTGACCCGATAACAAAACTGGCCGATACTTACACGCTTTACGACGCCGTCTGGACGGCCGCACAAGAGCTGAAGGCACTTTCACTTTCTATAGAAATAGTGGCAGAAAAACTTTCAATGCTGGCGGAAAACCGGAAGCAGTTGGAGGCATCCATTACCGAGACGGAGCCTGCTTGGTCAAACCTACAAAATGAATACCTTAAAACCCTGGCAGTTGAGTTGGACATTTACGTTCAATTACTGCCCGAGTTTTTGCAGGTCGAATTGGCCTCCCTTGCGGATTCTATCGTTGGCTTGCCACCCGACCAAACCCTCATGCTTTACAAAAACACGCTGGACAAAATGATCGAAGACACGATGGCTGCTATCAGGCCTGTTGACCCCCCACTCGCCCGTAACCGCAATGGGCTCATCATTTACTATCCCGCAACCAATCCACTGGTTACACCGCCTCTGAGCAAACCCGAGCTTGAGGGGCTCAAACAGCTCATTTATCTGCAGCAGAATACCGCGCTTGGGGTGAGATGGCTCAGCCATCACGACTTTGTGCTGAAGTCAGAGTCCGTCAGGTATCTGATCAACGCTTCGAATGCGCTCGGCGATCTTACAGAACGCGCGCAAGAGATAGCAGCAGCGTTGGCGCGTATTGATTCGGGACGAGAGGAAAATACATTCCGCACGTCGGTCTCAACCGCCGCGACTCAAGCGGTGGTCATGACCTCAGTAGGAACCATTGCTACAACAGAAGGAATTACAGTCACTCTCCAAGCCGCAATTCGCGCGGCAGTAGTCGCATTGGCAGAATTCGCAGCCAGTAGCGCAAGCGGCTTGTTTATCGGGGTCTCTGCTCTGATCTATTCACCCAAACTGGCCAACGGCGAACTTCCTGAGCGATATGCACTGGGCATTCCAGTTTCAAACTTTGTGACAGACCTCAACGAGTCAACGATAACCGCCGCAGTCAAGGGCACTGTCGACCTTGCGGTTCGAATGAGTTCGAAGACGGCTGCAGATGGGCGGTCTGAAGTCTTTGTGGTCCATACCGACGGCATAAGCGTGCCCTCTAAGGTCAGGGTGGTTGCTGCAACCTATGATTCAGCACAGAAGAAGTACACCGTCACTACAAATGATGTTCCACCCAGAACGTTAACGTGGACACCTATCGTTGATCCCGGGGACAGCTCAACAACACTGCCCGTTGATCAGCCGGAGCCGCACGTTTACGCGGGTGCTACGGTCACTCCGGTTGAGGGCAGAATTGATTGGTTTCCGGGAATCAGCGCCGCAAGCTTTGATGACTTCATAACGATATTCCCCACCGATTCAGGATTGCCTCCTATCTATCTGATGTTCAGGGATAGGCGTGAGGATCCGGGGGTGGCAACGGGTGATGGACAACTCGTGACAGGTGTTTGGCTGGGAACCGCTCCTGGGAATGAAGGAGCTTCTATCCCATTGCAAGTGGCTGACCAACTGAGAGGCAGAACATTCAAAAACTGGAGGGAGTTTCGAGAAGCGCTTTGGAAAACTGTAAGTGCTGACCTACTATTAATGAGCGATTTCCTGCCGCACAACAAGTACATTGCAAGTCAAGGGCTATCCCCCTATGCTCCACTTGAAGAGCATTTGGGTGAAAACAAAAAATTTGAAATCCATCATGTTATACCCCTGGAGTACGGTGGCGAGCTATACAACATCGACAACCTTATAATCGTCACGCCCAGAAGACACGCGGAGCTGCACCGCGCACTTCGACTTGAAAAAGGGAGGACCCATCATGAAGCATAAAGAAAAATTGGAAGACTACACAGAAAGAGAGTTCCTCGAGTTCCTTAATTCTTTTTTTGAAAATAACTCAGGAGCCGAGGGAGACAAGCTTGAAGAATATCTGGATAACTGGCTAAAACAGTTTGAAATACTAGTAGACCATCCAAAAAAGAGCGATATAGTTTTTTATCCAGAGACTGGATACGAAGGCACTGAAGGAATTTTAAGATTTGTCAAAGAGTGGCTAAGTGCGAATGCCAAGCCGGGTTTTAAAGCAGAATAACGTACTCAATAAACCTCCGTCATCAATTCAATACTGCTGGCGGACTTTTTCGTTCAATAACACAGCATTTTTACTTAGCTAGCAACCATCCTGAAGATCCAATGTGGCGGCTTGCTCGCGATAGCGGTGTGTCAGTCAACGCACGGGTTGAATGAAAGACCATCGCGAGCAAGCCCGCTCCCACCGTTGAAGTGGGTGCGGCGTTGGGTTATTCGATGCCTACTTGATTACGCCCGTTATGCTTGGCCGTGTACAAGCCCTTGTCCGCCGCCATGATCAGTTGCCGACAATCGCTGCCTTGTTGTGGCGTGATGGTCGACAAGCCAATGCTGATCGTCAGGCTTGCGCCCTCAGCCGGGGCGATGTGCGGGATCTTGAGCGCGGCAACTGCCATGCGCAGCTTTTCCGCCACCAGGCGTGCGCCGCCCGGCGAGGTGTTCGGCAGCACCAGGGCAAACTCTTCGCCGCCGTAACGCGCCGGCAGGTCCGAGGGGCGGCTGCTGGCTTCGCGGATGGTGGCAGCGACTTTGCGCAAGGCTTCATCGCCTTCCACATGGCCGAAGCTGTCGTTGTAGGTCTTGAAGAAGTCCACGTCGATCATCAGCAACGACAGCTGGTTCTGGTCACGCATGGCGCGGCGCCATTCCAGTTCCAGGTATTCGTCGAAGTGACGGCGGTTGGACAGCCCGGTAAGGCCGTCGGAGTTCATCAGGCGTTGCAGCACCAAATTGGTGTCGAGCAACTGTTGCTGACTGACGCGCAGCGCACGATACGCGGCATCCCGCTGCAACAGGGTCATGTAGGACCGCGAGTGATAGCGAATGCGCGCCACCAGCTCGATGTTGTCCGGTAGCTTGACCAGGTAATCATTGGCGCCAGCGGAGAACGCTGCGCTTTTGATCAGCGGGTCTTCCTTGGTGGACAGCACGATGATCGGGATATTCGCCGTGGCCGGGTGGTTGCGGTACTCGCGCACCAGGTCAGGCCGTCCAGACCGGGCATCACCAAGTCTTGCAGGATCACCGTGGGCTTGATGCGAATGGCTTGGGCAATCGCTTGATGCGGGTCGGCACAAAAGTGAAAATCGATGTTTTCTTCGTGGGACAAGCCGCGCCGCACGGCTTCACCGATCATGGCCTGGTCGTCGACCAGCAACACCATGGCGGCATTTTCGTCGTTCTTGAAATCGTCGAGCTGTAAATCATTCATTTGCAGTCACCTGAATTACTACCTGCAAGCCGGCACTGCGGAAGTTATTGATCATTTTGCAAAGACCTCCAGCAATCGGGGCGCAATTCTGTCCAATGGGCGAATTTCAACAGCGGCATCAATTGCCGCCGCCGCTTTGGGCATGCCATACACCGCCGAGCTCTGCTGATCCTGGGCGATGGTCAAACATCCTTGTTCACGCAGCAATTTGAGCCCTTGGGCGCCGTCGCGCCCCATGCCGGTCAGCAATACACCGACAGCGTCGCCATTCCAGTAGCTGGCGACACTTTCAAAAAACACGTCAATCGAAGGCCGGTAAATTTCGTTCACAGGCTCTGCCGTATAGGCTAGCGTGCCATTTTTCAACAAGCGAATGTGATGGTTGGTGCCGGCCAGCAGCACCACCCCGGTTTGTGGTGGCTCGCCCTCGCGCGCCAGGCGCACCGGCAGGCCGGACGCGCTGCTCAGCCATTCGGCCATTCCGGCTGCGAACACCTGGTCCACATGCTGCACCAGCACAATGGCCGCGGGAAAGTCGCGCGGTAAACCCTTGAGCAGCACTTCCAGAGCAGCCGGGCCGCCCGCCGACGAACCAATCGCCACCAGGCTCTGGCGTGTGCCCGCGCTGCGCTGGGGCGCGGTTTCGGCGCGTACGCGGCTGCCGCGCTGGCCGATCAGCCAGCCGATATTGAGAATTTTGCGCAGCAACGGCGCCGCCGCGTCCCTGGGGTTGCCCACGCCCAACGCCGGTGTATCAACCACGTCCAGTGCGCCATGGCCCATGGCTTCGAATACGCGGCTGACGTTAGCCTGGCGGTCTACGGTGACGATCACGATCGCGCACGGCGTTTCAGCCATGATCCGCCGGGTCGCTTCTACGCCATCCATCACTGGCATGATCAGGTCCATCAGGATCAAATCCGGGGTCACTTCCGCGCAGCGCTGCACCGCTTCCAGGCCATTGGCGGCGACCCACACCAACTGATGCGCAGGCTCAAAACTCAGCGCGCGGCGCAGGGCTTCTACCGCCATGGGCATGTCATTGACGATCGCGATCCTCATGCCCGGGCGCCTCCAATCAGCTCCATCACGGCGTCCAGCAAGGCGTCATCGTGGAAACTGGCTTTAGCCAGATAATAGTCGGCGCCGGCGTCAAGTCCACGGCGCCGGTCTTCTTCGCGATCTTTATACGACACCACCATCACCGGCAACGATTGCAGGCGACTATCACGGCGCAAGAGTGTGACCAATTCAATACCGTCCATACGAGGCATATCAATGTCAGTAATCAGCAGGTCGAAGTCTTCGGAGCGCAATGCGTTCCAGCCGTCCATGCCATCCACAGCAACAGCCACTTCATAACCACGATTAAGTAACAGTTTGCGTTGCAACTCACGCACGGTAAGCGAGTCGTCCACCACCAGCACGCGTTTGCGCGGTGCTTCGGTAGCCTGTTGGCTGCGTCGGGCGATGCGCTCCAGGCGGCCGGTGTTGAGCAGCTTATCGACCGAACGCAGCATGTCTTCAACGTCGACGATCAACACCACCGAACCGTCGTCGAGCAAGGCGCCTGCGGAAATATCCTGAACCTTGCCCAGCCGGTCATCCAGCGGCAACACCACCAGCGTGCGTTCCCCGATAAAGCGTTCCACCGCAATGCCGTACACCGCATCGCGCTCGCGGATCACCACCACCTTAAGCGTCTCTTGCACGTTGTGCCCCGGCGGGCGCTGCAACAATTGGCTGGCGGCAACCAGACCGACGTGGCGGCCTTCGTGCCAAAAATGCTGACGGCCTTCCAACTGCACAATGTCGTCGGGCGCCAAGTCGCGCATGCGCTCGATGTGCGCGAGGGGGAACGCGTAGGCTTCTTCGCCAACTTCCACCACCAGGCTGCGCACCACCGACAGGGTCAATGGCACCTCCAGGTGGAAGCGACTGCCGCGCCCCGCCGTCTGTTCCAGCACCACCGCGCCACGCAGTTGGCGAACCATGTGCTGCACCGCGTCCAGGCCGACGCCGCGCCCGGACACTTCGGTGACCGTGTCGCGCAGGCTGAAACCCGGCAGGAACAGGAACGTCAACAGCTCCTCTTCACTCAGGCGCAACGCCGTTTCCAGCGGCGACAGGTGCCGGTCGACGATGGTACCGCGCAGGCGCTCCAGGTCGACGCCGTTACCGTCGTCGCTCAGTTCCAGTACCAGCAAACCGGCTTGGTGGGAGGCGCGCAGGCGGATCAGCCCTTCCGCGGGTTTACCGGCCAGCAAGCGCTGGTCGGGCATCTCGATGCCGTGGTCGACCGCGTTGCGCAGCAAGTGCGTGAGCGGCGCTTCGAGTTTTTCCAGCACGTCGCGGTCAACCTGGGTCTTTTCGCCTTCGATTTCCAGGCGTACCTGTTTACCGAGGCTACGGCCGAGGTCGCGGACCATGCGCGCTTGCCCCACCAGCACATCGGCGAAAGGCCGCATGCGGCATGCCAGTGCAGTGTCATACAGCACTTGGGCGCGCTGCCCGGCCTGCCAGCCAAACTCATCCAGCTCGGCGGTTTTTTCCGCCAGCAGCGCCTGAGCCTCACTCAACAGCCGACGGGTATCGGCCAGCGCCTCCTGCGCTTCGAGGTTCAGGTCCAGGGCCTTGAGTTGGCCGTCCAGCGTGTCCAAAGCGCGAACACTGTGGCTTTGAATTCGTTTGAGGCGCTGCATGCTCGCCAGGTAAGGCTTGAGCCGCTGCGTTTCGACCAGGGATTTACTCGACAAGTCCAACAGGCTGTTCAAACGCTCGGCGGTCACACGCAAGACGCGTTCGCCGCCTTCGGTGATGCGTTTTTTCTGGCGCGGCGGCGAGGGGGTGACGGGCGCCGCAGGCTCGGGCTCGGGGTGGGACTGGGACACAGGCGGCGGCGTTTCTAAAAGCGGCGCCGCAGTCGGCTCAACTGCGGGCGCTGGCGGTGGCGCGATTTTAGCGGTCGGTTGCGACGGGGCGAGCAAGCGCTCCATCAGCGCCACATAAGCTTCAATGTCCGCAGGCCCCACGTCGTTGCCGGGGGTCGCGATGCGCATCAACAGGTCGGTGCCTTGCAGCAACGCGTCGATGTGTTCGGGTTGCAGGTACAGGCGGCTTTCTTGCGCACTGACCAGGCAGTCCTCCATCACGTGGGCCACGCTGACCCCGGCGTCCACCCCGACGATCCGCGCTGCGCCCTTCAGCGAGTGCGCGGCGCGCATGCAGGCTTCCAAATGGTCGGCCTGTGTCGGGTTGCGCTCCAGCGCCAGCAAGCCCGCGCTCAATACCTGGGTTTGCGCGTCGGCTTCCAGGCTGAACAGCTCCAGCAGCGAGGCATCGCGCATCTGGTCGGGGGTCATGTGAGGCTCCGGGTCACGGCGGACAACAATTGCGCTTCGTCCAGCCAGCGCAGGCTGCGGCCTTTCCATTGCAGCACACCTTGGGTATAGCGCGCGCTGGCTTGGGCGCCGGAGGCGGACGCAGCATTCAAGGTGCGCTCATCGATGGCATGAATGCCGTCGACTTCATCTACCGGCACCACCACCGGGCCATCCAGCGCGGCGATGATCAACATGCGCGGCATGATCCGTCCGCCAGTGGCGCCGTTACTGGTTGCGTCCAGGCCGAGCAATTCCACCAGCGACAGGCACGCCACCAGCGCGCCACGCACATTGGCCACGCCGAGCAGCGCCCGCGAACGTTGATGCGGCAGCGAGTGAATCGGCTGCAGCGGCGCCACTTCGACCAGGCAACGCGTGGCGATACCCAGCCATTCTTCGCCGAGGCGAAACATCAATAGAGAGCGGGTGAGCACATCGGTGCCGAGCTCGGCAGCCGCCTGCGGGCGGCGGTCATCCTGCTGCAAGGCATACCGGTCGAGCAAGCGCGTGGCGGCGGCGGAATACACCGAGCAGTTGCGGCAATGAATATGCTCTGCCAGCAACGGGCAGGACTTGTCGCCATGGATGCCGATGCGGTTCCAGCAATCGTCGATGGCGTGCGTGTCGGCCAGGGTCAGGTTAAGGCCTGCGGTATCGAGCGCGTCTGGGCTACTCATGGTTTGGACTCACTGTCGGCTCGCTCGCTACGCGCGGCCCGCGCCTGCAAACGGCGCGCCCCCGCACTGTCGCCCTGAGACTCAAGCAACGCGGCCAGGTGCATCAAGGCCTGCGGATGCTGGGGTTCCAGGTACAAGGCTTTTCGATAATAGCCCTGAGCTTCCAGAGCATTGCCCGCCACATCGCTGAGCAGCCCCAGCCAGTAAAACACTTGGGCGACCGGCGGGTGGCTGGTTAAATAATGCTCACAGGCAGCACGGGCTTCGGCGCTTTTGCCTTCGTTGGCCAGCGTGGCAATACGCGTGAGCAGGTCACCAGCCTCGGTTTGCGGCGCCTTGATCGGCGCCACGTGGGCGGTGACGGTGCTGAACGGGCGCGGCTTGGGCATCGGCGGCGTGTTGCGTGGCGCAGGCATCGGCACCAACGGGAATACGGGCGCAGGCTCAGGCTTGACCGGCTCGACATGCCGGCTGAAGGCAAAAGATTGCGGTATGCCAATCGAGCGCATGCCATGACGCCCCAGCAAGCTACCTTCGGCGGGGCCAATAAACAGTACGCCGTCCACGTGGGTCAGGCCCTTGAGCACGTCAAACACTTGCTTTTGGGTTGGCTGGTCAAAGTAGATCAGCAGGTTGCGGCAGAACACAAAATCATAGGCAGGCTCATTGGCCAGCAACGCAGGATCAAGCAGGTTACCGACCTGCAGACGCACTTGTTCGCGCACCCGGTCGTTGATGCGATAACCGTCAGCCTCTTCGGTGAAGTGGTGCTCGCGAAACTCGAGGTAGCTGCCGCGAAAAGAATTCTTGCCATACACCCCGCGCTTGGCGCGTTCCACCGACAGGGGGCTGACATCCAGCCCCAGCACCTTGAACTGGTGCGGCGCCAGCCCTGCATCCAGCAAGGCCATGGCGATCGAGTACGGCTCTTCGCCGGTGGAACACGGCAGGCTGAGAATGCGCAGCGCACGCATCTGCTTGATCTCGGCCAGACGCGCCACCGCCAGCCGTGCCAGCGTCGCAAACGATTCGGGGTAACGAAAAAACCAGGTTTCGGGGACGATCACCGCTTCGATCAGCGCCTGCTGCTCGTCATGCGAGCATTGCAGCCGCTGCCAGTAATCATCCTCGGTCTGCGCGTTGATGGCCTGAATACGCTGGCGCACCGCGCGCTCGATAATCGCCTCACCGACCGACGCGACATCCAGCCCGATACGTTCTTTGAGGAAGGCGAACAAGCGCGCGTCGTTGCTCATAGGCTCAACTCGGCGGAGAACAGCAAGGCGCGAACGGGCTCCGTGAGCAGTTCATTCACACCAATCCATTGCGTCAAACCCAGTGCATCTTCACGCACCAAGCCCAAATACGGCGCCTCGCGGTTGTCCAGGCCATACGGTTTGAACTCGCCGGGTTCGCAACGCAGGGTGTCCGTCGCTTGTTCCAGAATCAACCCCAGCCAGCGCGCTTCAACCCAGGGTTGCGGCTGATAATTGACCAGCACCAGCCGCGTGCTGGTGCGCGCCTGGGCAGGTTGACCAAAGGTCAGCGCACACAGATCGATAACCGGCACCAGCGCGCCGCGATGGGCGAAGATCCCGGCCACCCACTCCGGCGCATGGGCGATGGGTTTTAGCGGCAAGCGTGGCAGCACCTCGGCGACGTCCGTGGCCTTGAGGGCGTAGCGTTCGCCACCGATGTGGAACGTCAGGAACAACACCTGTTTGGCTGCGGGTGCGCCGACGCGTTTAGCCACGAATTCGCTCATCAGACTTTGAAACGCGACACGCCGCTGCGCAAACCGACCGCAACCTGGCTCAGTTCATCAATCGCAAAGCTGGCCTGGCGCAGTGAGTCCACGGTCTGGCTGCTGGCATCGCCCAGTTGCACCAGCGCGTGGTTGATCTGCTCGGCGCCGGTGGCCTGGGCCTGCATGCCTTCGTTAACCATCAACACCCGCGGCGCCAAGGCCTGTACCTGGTGGATGATCTGCGAGAGTTGCTCACCCACTTGCTGCACTTCGAACATGCCCCGGCGCACCTCTTCGGAGAACTTGTCCATGCCCATCACGCCCGCCGACACCGCCGACTGGATCTCACGCACCATCTGCTCGATGTCGTAAGTGGCCACGGCGGTCTGGTCGGCGAGTCGCCGCACTTCGGTGGCGACCACCGCAAAACCGCGACCGTACTCACCGGCCTTCTCGGCCTCGATGGCGGCATTGAGCGACAACAAGTTGGTCTGGTCGGCCACCTTGACGATGGTGACCACGACCTGGTTGATGTTGCCGGCCTTCTCGTTAAGGATCGCCAGCTTGGCGTTCACCAGGTCTGCGGCGCCCATCACCGAATGCATGGTTTCTTCCATGCGCGCCAGGCCCTGCTGGCCGGAACCTGCGGCAACCGAGGCCTGGTCGGCGGCGCTGGACACTTCGGTCATGGTGCGCACGAGGTCCTTGGAGGTTGCCGCGATTTCCCGTGACGTCGCGCCAATCTCGGTGGTGGTGGCTGCCGTTTCGGTGGCGGTGGCCTGTTGTTGCTTGGACGTGGCGGCAATCTCGGTCACCGAGGTGGTCACCTGTACCGAAGAGCGCTGGGCCTGGGACACCAGGGCCGTCAGCTCGGTCATCATGTCGTTAAAGCCGGTTTCGACCGCGTTGAATTCGTCCTTGCGCTCAAGATTCAGGCGCTTGCTGAGGTCGCCGTCGCGCATGGTGCTGAGGATTGCGACGATGCGCTGCATGGGCGATGTGATCGCGCGCATCAGCAGCAAGCCGCAGAGCGCGGCGGCGAAGATGGCGAACGCCAGGGACACGAACATGCTGATTTTGGCGGAGGCAACGGCGTCATCAATGGCGGCGGTCGCATTGTCGGCGACGCCCTTGTTTTCGGCGATGATGTCGTTGAGTTTCATCCGGCCTTCGGTCCAGATCGGCGTCAGTTTTTCCGTCAACAACTTGCGGGCGCCGGGCAAGTCTTTCGCCTCGATGCGCTCGACTACATCCGCAAGGACCTTGTTGTAAGCGACGTGCGCGGCCTTGAAACTATCGAATTCCGCCCGATCCGCCTGTACATAGACGGTTTTTTCGTAGCTGGCCATTTGTTGTTGAATGCGCGCTTCGAAGGACTTGTAGTCCGCCTTGTCGGCATTGGTGAGGGTTTTGTCGTCGCGCAAGCCGATGACATCGATGGTCAGCAAATAGCTGTCGACCCAAGCGCTGCGGATGATCGAGCTTAGGTAAACCCCTGGCACCGCATCGTCACGGACGGCCACCTGACTGGTTTCGATCTTCAGTAACCGTGAGTAGGACACCACAACCATCAGCAGCATGATCGCGATGATGACCGCAAAGCTCGCCAAAATCCGTTGGCGCAAGGTCCAGTTCTTCACAGTAATTCCTCGAAGTGCCATTCAAATGAGGGGGAGTATAGCTGAGCAGAAGCCTTCATTAATCAACAGCTTTTGCTGCAGCGTTCACAGAATGCAAAATGTGAGAGGGGAGCAAGCTCCCCTCTCACATGTAGATGTGGCACGGCAGATAGTTATTAGTTCAGACGCACCTGTTTTTCCAGCTCGGCCTTCAATCCGGGGTCAAGTTTCAGTTGCCGCGCCAGTTCGTCGAGGTAGGCTTTTTCCATGAAGTTTTCTTCGTCCACCAGCATCACGCTGGCGATGTACATCTCGGCGGCGATTTCCGGGGTGGCCGCCGCGCGTGCCACATCGGCCGGGTCCAAAGGCTTGTTCAACTCCGCATGCAGCCAGCTTTGCAGCTCGCTATCGCTGTCGAGCTTGGTCAATTCACCTTCGATCAGCGCCCGCTCACGCGCGTCCACATGCCCGTCAGCCTTGGCCGCTGCGACCAGGGCTTTAAGAATGGCCTGGCTGTGTTGCTCAACCTGCGCCGGCGGCAAGCGGTCGATGGTTTGCGGCTCGCCGTGGGGAGCATTGGCCTGCTGCGCCTGCCAGTTGCCGTAGGCTTTATAGGCGATCACCCCCAACGCTGCCAACCCGCCATACGTCAGGGCCTTGCCGCCGAATTTGCGCGCTTTTTTGCTGCCCAGCAAAAGCCCCATGGCCCCACTCGCCAGCGCGCCACCGCCCGCGCCGCCCAGCAAACTGCCTAGCCCGCCACCGCCGAGCAATCCGCCAAGGGCACCTTTATCATCGGACTTTCGCTGGCCGCCGGCTTTGTTTTGCAGCATGTCCTGGCCAGATTTGAGCAACTGATCAAGCAATCCACGGGTATTCATTCACAGCCTCCAGACACTTGGGTTCGTAGGACCAATAGGCCCCCAGCGTAAAACTAAGTGCCAAAAAGCCGAGATCTAGAGTGCTTCCAGATGTAACCCGCCAAGCAGATTGGCTTTCTGTGGGAGCGGGCTTGCTCGCGATAGCATCAACTCGGTACGCCTGATGCACCGAGGTGCCTGCATCGCGAGCAAGCCCACTCCCACAGTTGACTGCATTGGGCTTGCGAGATCGTCTGAAGCGTGCGCCGCTTTGAAAGCGAGCCTGAAAAATCTTGTTTCATATGCATCGCCCACACACTGCTATCAAGCAATTTTCCTACAGCATCGAACCGCTTAAGCTATCTGGCGTCTGTTTATAGTCCGTTGCGTTTGGCCGAAGGCATGTCCGAACCGTAATTTCTGATCCATTACGTGCCAGGAACGGCGCGGGATTTGCTCACGACAGGTTGTCTCTATGCACCGCAGGAATTTGCTCAAAGCGTCCATGGCCATTGCGGCTTACACCGGTTTGTCGGCCAGCGGGCTGTTGGCTGCGCAGGCTTGGGCGGGGAACCGCGCCGCCGATGGCAAGGCCGTGGCCTTCGATTTCGAATCGCTCAAAGCCCAGGCCAAGCAACTCGCCGGAACGGCTTATAAAGACACTAAACAGGTGCTGCCGCCGACGCTGGCGAGCATGACGCCGCTGAACTTCAACGCCATCGGCTACGACGGCAACCATTCACTGTGGAAGGAATTGAACGGCCAACTCGACGTGCAATTCTTCCACGTCGGCATGGGCTTCAAGACGCCGGTGCGCATGCACAGTGTCGACCCCAAGACGCGTGAGGCGCGCGAAGTGCATTTCCGCCCGTCGCTGTTCAACTACGCAAAAACCACGGTGGACACCAAGCAGCTGACCGGCGACTTGGGTTTTGCAGGCTTCAAGCTGTTCAAGGCACCGGAACTGGATCGCCATGACGTGCTGTCTTTCCTCGGCGCCAGCTACTTTCGCGCGGTGGATGCCAGCGGCCAGTACGGCCTCTCCGCTCGCGGCCTGGCGATTGACACCTACGCGAAAAAACGCGAAGAATTCCCCGACTTCACGCAGTTCTGGTTCGAAACCCCGGCCAAGGACGCCACGCGTTTTGTGGTCTACGCGTTGCTCGACTCGCCGAGCGCCACCGGCGCCTACCGCTTCGACATCGACTGCCAGGCCAGCCAGGTCGTGATGGCCATCGACGCGCATATCAATGCGCGTACCGCCATCGAGCAATTGGGCATCGCCGCCATGACCAGCATGTTCAGCTGCGGCACCGCTGAGCGGCGCATGTGCGACACCATTCACCCGCAAATCCACGATTCAGACCGCCTGGCGATGTGGCGCGGCAATGGCGAGTGGATCTGCCGCCCGCTGAACAACCCGGCCAAGCTGCAATTCAACGCATTTGCCGACACCGACCCGAAAGGCTTCGGCCTGGTGCAGACCGACCATGAGTTCGCCAGCTACCAGGACACCGTCGGACTGGTACAGCAAGCGCCCCCAGCCTGTGGGTGGAACCGACGACGGCGTGGGGCGAAGGCTCGATCGACCTGCTCGAAATCCCGACTACCGGCGAAACCCTGGACAACATCGTGGCCTTCTGGACCCCGAAAAAACCGGTGGCCGCCGGCGACTCGCTGAACTATGGCTACAAGCTCTACTGGAGCGCGCTGCCACCGGTGAGTACACCGCTGGCGCAGGTCGACGCGACCCGTTCCGGCATGGGCGGTTTCACCGAAGGTTGGGCACCGGGCGAACACTACCCCGAGGTGTGGGCACGCCGGTTTGCCGTGGACTTCAAAGGCGGCGGCCTGGATCGCCTGCCGGCCGGCACCGGGATCGAGCCGGTGGTGACCTGCTCCCACGGTGAAGTCAAAGACTTCAGCGTGCTGGTACTCGATAACATCAAGGGCTACCGCATTCTGTTCGATTGGTACCCGACCAGCGACAGCGTGGAACCGGTGGAGCTGCGGCTGTTTATTCGCACCCAGGACCGCACCTTGAGTGAGACCTGGCTGTACCAGTACTTCCCGCCTGCGCCGGACAAGCGCAAGTACACCTGATACACACGCTAGGAGCGCGCATGCGCGCTCCTAGCGTTCACCACTGCGCGGTTCAGAACCGCGACACGCTCTTCATCGCACCAATCAGATAACGCATCGCCACCTGATCGCTCACGTTCAGGGCGCGGTACTGCGCGAGCATTTCAGCCTCGTCCGAACTTAACCGTCGAGCCCGCACGAACACCCTGCGGGTCAAAAAGACCACCAGTTCACCCGCTACACCATACGACTTGGCCATGGACTGTTTCTCCTGATAACAAAAAGACTCCTGGCGCCCATCGCCCGCGTCCCCTGAGGCGCGTGACCGTTACCGACAGCCTTGCTTGCTGGGCCAACAATCAGACTTACCCTAAGAGTAGAAACAATCTCATCACGCGTGGGATTTTTTTAGAGTATTAACTTAAATAAATCGCTTGAGTAACAATGACCTACAGACTTTTCCTACGAGAGAGGCAATAAAAAACCCACCGGACAAAGGTGGGTTTCTGGGTGCAGCGCGCGTCGTATCAATCCCTTAGATCAGACTCATGAATCGGCTGATCGCGATGCGTCGCGCGCTGGTACTGCGCCGGCCAGACCGCCTTGCGCCCGCCCAAGTCATCATCGGCATGCAGCGGCCAGTACGGGTCACGCAACAGCTCACGCGCCAGGAAAATAATGTCGGCCTGGCAAGTGCGCAAGATGTGTTCGGCCTGCGCCGGCTCGGTGATCATGCCCACGGTGCCGGTGGCGATGCCCGACTCTTTGCGCACACGCTCGGCAAAACGCGTCTGGTAACCGGGGCCGACGGGGATTTCCGCGTTGGCGGCGGTACCACCCGAGGACACGTCGATCAGGTCCACGCCGAGGTCTTTCAGGTGCCGCGCCAGCGCGACGGTTTCATCCGGGTTCCAGCCGTCTTCCACCCAGTCCGTCGCCGACACACGCACGAACAGCGGCAGGTCCTCAGGCCAGACGTCACGCACGGCCTGGGTCACTTCAAGCACCAGCCGAATGCGGTTTTCAAAGGAACCGCCGTATTGATCCCGACGCTGGTTGCTCAACGGTGAAAGAAATTGGTGCAGCAGGTAACCGTGGGCGGCATGGATTTCCACCACCTCAAAACCGGCGGTCAGAGCGCGCTTGGCGGCGGCCACAAAGTCGGCGATGACTTGCTGAATTTGCGCTTCATCCAATTGCGTTGGCTGCGTGTGATTGGGGTCGAAGGCAATCGGTGACGGGCCGACCGGCACCCAGCCGCCGTCTTCCGGCTTGACGCTGCCGTGCTTGCCGATCCACGGCCGATGAGTGCTGGCCTTGCGCCCGGCATGCGCCAACTGGATGCCCGCCACTGCGCCTTGGGCGGCAATAAACCGCGTGATGCGTTGCAGCGGTTCGATCTGCGCGTCGTTCCACAGGCCCAAGTCCTGAGCAGTAATGCGGCCATCGGCCGTTACCGCCGTGGCTTCGGTAAAAATCAACCCGGCGCCGCCGACGGCGCGGCTGCCGAGGTGCACCAGGTGCCAGTCATTGGCCAGGCCATCGTCGGATGAATATTGGCACATCGGCGACACGGCGATGCGGTTGAGCAGGGTCAATTGACGCAGGGTATAGGGTTCGAGCAGCTGACTCATGGCGCACCTCTTGGGCGTTCTGTGGGCACTCGTCTACACAACAGTGCATTGAGCCTAGTCGACAACGCTGGATCGCACAGGGTTCAGAAAGGAACGCGGGAGCCGATTGCCGGCTCCCGTTTTACAGCGGTTTACATCTCGACCTGGGTGCCCAGCTCGATCACGCGGTTTACCGGGAGCTTGAAGAAGCGCAGGTTGCCGTTGGCGTTCTTCAACATGAACGCAAACAGGCCTTCACGCCAGCGCGCCATGCCGCGGATGCGTGAGGCGATTACCGTCTCGCGGCTGAGGAAGTAGGTGGTGCGCATCGGGCTGAAATCCAGATCGTCCAGATGGCACAGCTTCAGCGCCTCAGGCACGTCCGGCTCATCGGTAAAGCCGAAGTGCAGGATGACGCGGAAGAAGCCTTCGCCGTACGCATCCACCTCAAAACGCCGCGCCGCAGGCACCCGCGGAATGTCTTCGTAAACCACCGTCAGCAATACCACTTGCTCGTGCAATACCTGGTTGTGCAGCAGGTTGTGCAACAACGCGTGAGGCACCGCGTCGGGCCGCGCCGTGAGAAACACCGCCGTGCCCTGCACGCGATGCGGCGGCTGCACGCGGATACTGCTGATAAAAATCGGCAGCGGCAAACCGCCCTCGTCGAGGCGTTCCACGAGCAATTGCTTGCCGCGTTTCCAGGTGGTCATCAACACGAACAGCACGATCCCCGCGAGCACCGGGAAGGCGCCGCCCTGGATGATCTTCGGCACGTTGGCGGCGAAGAACAGCCCATCCACCAACAGGCAGCAGAGCAACACCGGCACGGCAAACACCGGCGGCCATTTCCACAGCAGCAGCATCACCGCCGCCACCAGAATGGTGGTCATCAGCATGGTGCCGGTCACGGCCACACCGTACGCCGACGCCAGCGCGTTGGACGACTCAAAGCCCAGCACCAGCAGGATCACGCCGACCATCAGCGACCAATTCACCGCGCCAATGTAGATCTGGCCCTGCTCGGCGCTTGAGGTGTGTTGAATGTGCATCCGCGGGATATAACCCAACTGGATCGCCTGGCGCGTCAACGAAAACGCGCCGGAAATCACTGCCTGGGAGGCGATTACCGTGGCCAATGTGGACAACACCACCAGTGGGATCAGTGCCCAGCTCGGCGCCAACAGGTAGAACGGGTTGCGCGCCGCCTCCGGGTCACCGAGCAGCAGCGCGCCCTGGCCAAAATAATTCAGCGCCAGCGCCGGCAGCACCAGAATAAACCAGGCGCGGGCGATGGGTTTGCGCCCGAAGTGGCCCATGTCGGCATACAGCGCCTCGGCGCCGGTCAGCGCCAGCACGACCGCGCCGAGGATCGCCACGCCAATGCCTGGGTGAACCATAAAAAAGCGCACGCCCCACACCGGGTTCAGCGCACTCAGCACTTCGGGTTGCTGCAGGATGCCGTAGACGCCCAAGCCGCCCAGCACCAGAAACCACGTGACCATCACCGGGCCGAACAGCTTGCCGATGCGGTCAGTCCCGTGTTTTTGGATGAGGAACAGCGCCACCAGCACCACCAGCGCGATCGGCACTACCCATTTTTCGAGGCCATCGAACGCCAGCTCCAGGCCTTCCACGGCCGACAACACGGAAATCGCCGGGGTGATCATGCTGTCGCCATAGAACAGCGCCGCACCGCACAGACCACACACCACCAGGAAGCTGCGCAGCTTCTTGCGCTCCCCCGCCGCCCGCCGTGCCAGTGCGGTCAGCGCCATGATGCCGCCCTCGCCCTGGTTGTCGGCGCGCAGCACGAACAGCATATATTTGATTGACACGACCCAGATCAGCGACCAAAAAATCAGCGCCAGGATCCCCAACACGCCGTCATGATTGACCTGCACACCGTAACCGCCGGTGAATACCTCTTTAAGGGTATAAAGCGGGCTGGTACCGATATCGCCGTAAACCACCCCGACCGCCGCCACCAGCATACCAATCGGCTTTGCATTGGAATGCTCGGCACCTGCTGCCTGACTCTTTGCCTGACCCATCAACCACTCCTGCCCTTTGACCTGAGGTCTTTTATAAACAACGCATCTAAGCTGACCGTAGCATGCGCTGTTTTACTTCTCGTAACAGACGTTTTATTGACCCAGGACTCATACCCGCGTGCAACGGCGCGAAGCATAGCGCAGCACTCGTCGCATTTCCCTGCATAAAGCTGGTCAAGTGCGGTGCCCGTCGCTAGAATTGCGCACTTTTTGATCAGAGGCGTACCAAGCGCCCATCCGCTGCCCTGTCGTGCCCGACGTGCGGCGTCATTCAATACCGAGGTTAGACATGTCCACCACCATCGCAAAAGCCAACCCCAAGGTCGGCTTTGTATCCCTGGGTTGCCCGAAGGCTCTGGTCGACTCCGAGCGCATCCTTACGCAACTGCGTATGGAAGGCTATGACGTCGTGTCCACGTATCAGGACGCCGACGTGGTGGTGGTCAACACCTGCGGTTTCATCGACTCGGCAAAGGCTGAGTCCCTGGAAGTGATCGGCGAAGCCATCAAGGAAAACGGCAAGGTCATCGTGACCGGCTGCATGGGCGTCGAAGAAGGCAACATCCGCAACGTGCACCCGAGCGTGCTGGCGGTTACCGGCCCGCAGCAGTATGAGCAAGTGGTGACTGCCGTGCACCAAGTAGTCCCGCCGCCTCAGAACCACAACCCGCTGATCGACCTGGTGCCGCCGCAAGGCATCAAGTTGACGCCGCGACACTACGCCTACCTGAAGATTTCCGAAGGCTGCAACCACAGCTGCAGCTTCTGCATCATCCCGTCGATGCGCGGCAAGCTGGTCAGCCGCCCGGTCGGCGACGTGCTCGACGAAGCCCAGCGCCTGGTTAAATCCGGCGTGAAAGAGCTGTTGGTGATCTCGCAGGACACCAGCGCCTACGGCGTCGACGTGAAATACCGCACCGGGTTCTGGAACGGCGCGCCGGTGAAAACCCGCATGACCGAACTGTGTGAAGCCTTGAGCAGCCTCGGCGTGTGGGTGCGCCTGCACTACGTTTACCCGTACCCGCACGTCGACGAGCTGATCCCGCTGATGGCCGCCGGCAAGATCCTGCCGTACCTCGACATCCCGTTCCAGCACGCCAGCCCGAAAGTGCTCAAGGCGATGAAACGCCCGGCCTTCGAAGACAAAACCTTGGCGCGCATCAAGAACTGGCGCGAGATCTGCCCGGAACTGATCATCCGCTCCACCTTCATCGTCGGCTTCCCCGGCGAAACCGAAGAAGACTTCCAGTACCTGCTGGACTGGTTGACCGAAGCGCAGCTGGACCGCGTCGGTTGCTTCCAGTACTCGCCGGTGGAAGGCGCTCCGGCCAACCTGCTGGACCTGGCCGTGGTGCCGGACGACGTCAAGCAGGCGCGTTGGGACCGTTTCATGGCGCACCAGCAAGCCATCAGCTCGGCGCGCCTGCAACTGCGCATCGGCAAGGAAATCGAAGTGCTGATCGACGAAGTTGACGAGCAAGGCGCCGTTGGCCGCTGCTTCTTCGACGCGCCGGAGATCGACGGTAACGTGTTTATCGACGATGCCAGCGGTTTGAAGCCGGGTGACAAAGTCTGGTGCACCGTGACCGATGCCGACGAGTACGACCTGTGGGCTGAAAAGCGCGACTGATAGCGTCAAGCGCTTTAAAAAAACCTGAAAAGCCCTGCCTCTGGAGAAGATGCGGGGCTTTTTTAGGTCTATCGTTTTGCCCATCAATACACAGAGAGACAAGGGGCAGCGGGCATGCGCCAGCATTCGGTTATCCACACGGCTAAAACCAGCGACTACGCGCAGTTGGCGCAACTCTGGGAAGACTCGGTGCGAGCGACCCACGATTTTTTGCCGGACAGCTACATCGTGCTGCTTAAAGACTTGGTGCTGACGCGCTATTTGGACGCTGTGATGCTGATCTGCACCAAGGACGCCCGCCAGCGCATCACCGGGTTTGCCGGGGTGGCGGCGGGTAAGGTCGAGATGCTGTTTATTGACCCGCAGCACCGCGGCCAAGGCCTGGGCCGAGACCTGCTGCGCCATGCCATCGAGCACTTGAACGCGGATACACTGGACGTCAACGAACAAAACCCGCAGGCGCTGGGCTTCTATCTCAAGCAGGGGTTCGAGGTGGTCGGACGCGCGGAGCATGATGGCCTCGGGCAGCCGTATCCATTGCTGCACATGCGCTTGCGCCGGCAGCAAGATACCGGGGCTTAGACCCAATCCCCAAGCCGAACTCGGTCAAACTGTGGGAGGGGGCTTGCTCCCGATGGCGGTGGGTCAGTCAATTCATGTATCAACTGTAAAACTGCTATCGGGAGCAAGCCCCCTCCCACAAAAAGCAAAAAAAGCAGACACTCTGCCGATGTATGCAAAACTGCTTTTGTTCTGCATTCAACCTAATCAGCTCGGCTTTCGGGCCGCCGTGCTCTTGCTTTGATCTTGTGATCTTGATCTGAGAAGCACCCCGTTAAACCACGATGGCGCACGCAGGCTTGAATCCGTGGGTAACCCGGCAGGAAACCGATATAAGCCATCACCCAAA
>NZ_VUAZ01000079.1 GCF_009296165.1 Pseudomonas kitaguniensis
TTTTCAACTGACACACTGCTATCGGGAGCAACCCCCTCCCACAGAAAAGCAAAAGAAGCAGATCTGCTGTGTATGCAAAAGCCGCCTTTGATCCGCTTCAAACACTCAGGTCGGCTTTCAGGCCGCCATGCGCTTGCTTTTGACCTGCTTTTGATCTGAGAAGCGCCCCGTTTAAACCACGATGGCCGCACGCCCGCTTGCTGCGCGACAGCGCTACATCAAAAATGCAGTGGGGCCTCCCACAGAACCGGCTCAGCCGCCAATGATCTTCATGACGGTCGCCCCACCCGAAAACGCGACTTCCTGTTTGTCGCCAAGCGCCTTCATCAGCAAACCCTGCAACGCCGGCAGCGCTTGATGGCGCGGTTTGTCCAGCAAGTCACCGACATAGTGACGATTGCTCGACGACAAACAACCATGCAGCCAACCGGTCGAGGACAACCGCAGCCGTGAACAGGTACGGCAGAACGGCACGCTCTCGTTGGCAATCACGCCAAAAAAACCCTTGCCCGGCACTTCGTAGCGCACAGCGGTAGCGTCCACCGGCGCATCGGCCTGCAGATACTCATGATGTTCGCCAATCAAACCCAGCAGTTGCTGCAAACTGACGAATTGCTGCAAGAACGCATTGGAGTCTTTGGCCAAGTGCCCCATACGCATCAACTCGATAAAGCGCAGCTCATAGCCACGTTCGAGGCAGTAATCCAGCAGCGGCATCACCTGATCAAGGTTCTGCCCGCGCAACGGCACCATATTGACCTTGATCTTGATCCCGGCCGCCCGCGCCTGCTCCATGCCGTCAAGCACCGTGGCCAGGTCGCCGCCCCGCGCAATACGGCGAAACGCATCTGCGTCCAGCGTGTCGAGCGACACATTGATACGCCGAATGCCGGCCTCCACCAACAACGGCAGTTTGCGCGCCAGCAGTTGGCCATTGGTGGTCAGGCTAATATCACTGAGGCCCATCTGCCCCACCGCGCCCATAAAGGCTTCCAGTTTGGGGCTGACCAGCGGCTCGCCGCCGGTAATGCGCAGGCGGTCGATACCGGCCGCTTCAATCAGGTACGCAACGCCCCTGGCCATGGCATCGGCCGAGAGTTCGTCTTGGGCAGCCACCAGCCGCTTGCCGTCCGGCACGCAGTAAGTACACGCGTAATTGCAGGCTGAGGTCAGGCTGATCCGCAAATTACGGAACCGCCTGCCTTGACGATCAACGATCATGGATCACTCCGGCAGAGGATTGTTCGGGCACACTAAAAGCTGACTCATTAATCAGCTCTTAGCAAGATCCTTGCCTGAGTATATTCCTGGGGTACAGCAACTGGCAGTAAATCATTGCGCCATCACTGTGGGGGAATGCTTAAGTAGCCGGGGTTTCGGCGTTTTTCGGCTCCGCACCCGGTGGCTCGGCGCTGTGCTTGCGCTTGTTGCCCATGCGCACGCCGATGTCCATCAGGAACTGGAAGAAGCCCTCCTGATCTTCCAGCACATTGCTCCAGAACGGCGAGTGGTACAGCGCCACGGCGCCATGCACCAAGGCCCAGGCGGCGCAGTAGTGGAAATACGGCGGCACATCTTCAAGCTTGCCTTCGCTGATACGACCTTTGATCAGCAGGGTCAGGCGCTCGAAGTTCGAGGCGCGAATCTTGTGCAACTCCTCGACCATTTCCGGCACTTGATTGCCCTTGACCACTTTTTCTTCCAGGCGGTCGAACAGGCGGTAGCGCTGCGGGTCACGCATGCGGAACTCGAAGTAAGCCCGTGACAGGGCTTCCTTGTCTTTATCGACATCAGCCGAATGCAGCAGCTCGTTCAAATCACGCTCGTAGTCGAGCATCAGGCGCAGGTAGATTTCGGCCTTGGATTTGAAGTGCTTGTAGATCGTGCCTTTGCCGATGCCCACGGCATCCGCGATCATCTCGACGGTGACGCTGTCTTCGCCTTGTTCGAGGAACAGCTTGAGCGCGGTGTCGAGAATTTCTTGCTCACGGCGGCGAAACTCACGGACCTTACGGGGTTCTTTGTGCATGAGAAAGAGGTCTGCAGAGTTGAATGGGGTGGGTTACGCCAGGCCACGGATACGTGGCGATACGATTTACCCGATGCACGGGATTATCCCGACTGAACGGTCGCTGAGCAACGTCTATGTGAACCCGCTGTGCGTTTTACTTTCCGCTCGCCAACGATTTCATTGATGTCAGTCAGAAACAATACACAACAACCACCACTGTGCACCCGTTCAATGAGAACTCAAGCGAAGCGCGCGTATTCCAAATCTGTTTAAAAAACGATCAGATGCGGCTGGACTGAATGGGATACTGATCAATACTTGAACTATCGACGTGGCATCTCCCCCCAAGTGACGCGTCGACCTGGGTACCGACGGACTGCGTACCCTTTATTTACTCCTAATGGCCTTAACCCGGATTCCCCCCCCCAGAACCCGGGTTTTTTTTGCGCGTGGTTTGGCACATTCCCCGGCGCCGCTAACCGCCGACGTGGGCCAGCGGGAACAGGCGCTTGAAGTTTTCGGTGGTCTGTTGGGCCAAACGCTCGTACGACTCACCGCGCAGCATCGCCAGGTAGTCCGCCACGTCGCGCACGTATTCGGGCAGGTTGGGCTTGCCACGATGCGGGATGGGCGCCAGGTAAGGCGAGTCGGTTTCCACCAGCAGGCGGTCGGCCGGCACTTGGCGCGCGACGTCGCGCAGGGCATCGGCGTTGCGGAAGGTGACGATGCCCGACAGCGAAATGTAGAACCCCAAGTCCAGGGCGGCCTTGGCCATGTCCCAATCTTCGGTGAAGCAATGCAGCACGCCGGCTTGCGGCAATGCGGCTTCGCGCAGCAGCGCCAAGGTGTCGGCGCGGGCGCCACGGGTGTGCACGATCACCGGTTTGCCGGTGTGCTGAGCGGCTTGCAGGTGCAGGCGAAAGGACGCTTGTTGCAACTCGGCGGCTTCGGGCTCGTAGTGGTAATCCAGGCCGGTTTCGCCAATCGCTACCACGCGCGGGTGGTTGAGTTCGCCCAACAACCAATCAAGCGCAGGCGCTTCACCGGGTTTGAGGTCCAGCGGGTGAATGCCTACCGAGCAATCAACATCGGCATAACGCTCAGCCAGCGCTTTGACGTCAGCGGCGTTTTCGGCGCTCACGCCGATGCACAGAAAGTGCCCTACCCCACGCTGGCGGGCAGCCTCAAGCGCGGCGTCAAGGGAACCGCCATGCTGGGCAAGGTCGAGACGGTCAAGGTGGCAATGGGAATCTACGAGCATAGGAAATCAGACTTAAGTTACGCAACATGTGTGGCCAACGATACACCCGCAGGCCTCGGAAATTAACGGCGGCCGAGCAGCCCGACCCACTGCACCAGCAGCGCTTCAAGCAACAGCACGCGGTTGAGATTGGCTTTGCCAAGGACCTTCTGGCGCTGGGCCAAAATCCAGTCCTGAATGTTCAGCACCTTGTCTTGTGCACTCTTCTGCGCAAGGTACTGCAACACCTTGCGCATGTCCGGCAGGCCCAGGCCGCTTTCGTCCTGGGTCAACTGGTAGCGCAGGATCAGGCTCGACCAGTCGCAGAACCAGTCGAACAGCAGCAGCAACGGAATATCTTTCCAGGCGGCTTCAGCCAGTTGCGTGGCGGACTGCTCTTGCTTGAGCAGCTTTTTGACCCCGTCCACGACCAGCGCCCGTTGCTCGCGCACGCCTTGGGCTTGCAGCTTCACGGCGGCCAGCGGTGAGCCGGCAGCCAGTGTCAGCAACTCGACGCGTTCGTCGTTGGAACACTCAGGTAGTGCCTGCGCCAGCCATTGCAAACTCATTGCCTCACTCGGCAACGGGCAGGCTTGCTGCACGCAGCGGCTGCGAATAGTCGGCAACAAGCGGCTGGACTGGTGGCTCACCAGCAACAAGACCGTGTCGCCCGAAGGCTCCTCCAGGCTTTTGAGCAAGGCGTTGGCGGCGTTAATGTTCATCGCCTCCACCGGCTCGATCAGAACCACCTTGCGCCCGCCCATCTGCGCGGTCTGCACCACGAAGCTGACGAGATCACGCACTTGGTCGACCTTGATCGCCTTGTCGGCTTCCTCAGGTTCCAGCACATAGTTGTCGGGGTGGCTGCCGGCTTTGAGCAACAGGCAGGATTTACACGCTCCGCAGGCTTGCAGATCGACTGGCCGCTGGCACAACAGGCTCGCCATCAGGCGCTCGGCCAACGCGCGTTTGCCGATACCGATTGGCCCGTGCAGCAAATAGGCATGCGCGTGCTGGGCGCGCCCGGCCAGTTGCTGCCACAGGCTGGCCTGCCATGGATAGGCTTCAGCCACGGGCGCGCTCCAACAGGTTTGGCACCAGCGCATCAATGGCGTGCTGCACCTGCGCCAAGGGCTGGGCCGCGTCGAGCAGGTAATAACGCGCAGGTTCAGCCCTGGCACGTTCGAGAAACGCGCTGCGCACGGCGCCGAAGAACTTTTGGCCTTCGAGCTCAAAACGATCGAGGCGACCGCGGGCGCTCGCGCGGGCCAGGCCGACTTCCACCGGCAAGTCGAACACCAGCGTCAGGTCGGGGCGCAAATCGCCCTGCACGAAGGTTTCCAGGGTGGCGATGCGTTCCAGCGACAAGCCCCGGCCACCGCCCTGATAAGCGTAAGTGGAATCGGTAAAACGGTCGCAAATCACCACCGCACCACGTGCCAGGGCCGGGCGAATCACTTCGGCCAGGTGCTGGGCACGGGCGGCAAACACCAAGAGCAGCTCGGCGTCCGGGTTCATCGGCTCTTCACCTGGCGCCAGCAACACCTCGCGGATGCGTTCGGCCAACGGCGTACCGCCGGGCTCACGGGTCAACACCACTTCGATGCCGTCCAAACGCAAACGCTCGGCCAGATAATCGCGGTTGGTGCTTTTGCCGGCGCCTTCCGGGCCTTCCAGGGTTATAAACAAGCCAGTCACAGGCAGTCCTTAGTCAGAGTCATTGCGGGCTTTGCGGCGCGCTGCTGTCCGGGGCAGGTTCGGCAGGCGTTTCAGCCGGTGCATCGGTCGGTGCATCGGTCGGTGCGTCGACAGGTTTGTCTGCGGGCGCGTCAACAGGCACATCGGCAGCTGGCGCCGGCTCTTGCGCAGGCTTTGCCGTCGGCGCCGGGCTGGAGCGGTAATCCGCGCGGCGCTTGAGTTGAAACTCACGCACGGCGGCATTATGCGCATCCAGGTCATCAGAGAAAATATGGCTGCCATCGCCACGCGCGACGAAATACAGGCTAGTGCCCGGCACCGGGTTCAACGCTGCGTGGATCGCCTCGCGGCCAACCATGGCAATCGGTGTCGGCGGCAGGCCGGCAATCATGTAGGTGTTGTAAGGGTTGGCTTCCTTGAGGTGCGCGCGGGTCAACTTGCCGTTGTAGCGCTCGCCCAAGCCGTAGATCACCGTGGGGTCGGTCTGCAGCAGCATGCCGATCTTCAGGCGGCGCACGAACACGCCGGCAATCTGCCCACGTTCCTCCGGCACACCGGTCTCTTTCTCCACCAGGGAGGCCATGATCAGCGCTTGGTAAGGGTCGGTGTAGGGCGCATCGGCAGCGCGCTTGCTCCACTCCTGAGCCAGCACATCGTCCAGGCGGTTGTAGGCTTTTTTCAGGAAGTCGACGTCAGTCATGCCGCGCACGAAGCGGTAGGTATCCGGGAAGAAGCGCCCTTCGGGGAATACGCCGGGGTGGCCGAGTTTTTCCATGACTTCGCTGTCGCTCAGGCCGCTGAGGGTTTGCACGATCTTTTCATGCTTGGCCAGCGCTGAGCGCACTTGACGGAAGTTCCAGCCCTCTACCAGCGTCAGGCTGTATTGCACCACTTCGCCGCGTTGCCACAGGCCAATCAAACCTTCGGCGGTAAGGCCTGGCGTCATGCGGTATTCACCGCTGTGCAACGGCTGACCGTCGAGGTTGAAGCGCCAGTAAAGGCGCAACCAGAAGGCATCGTCGAGCACGCCGTCCGCTTCAAGACGATTGAAGGTGCCGGTCGGGGTCGACCCGGCAGGCACGTCGAGCAATTGTTCCTGGGGCAGGTTCAAGGGCTGCTTCAAGGCAGAATTGAGCTTCCAGGCCGAGAAGCCGAGCACCAGGCCTGCGGAAACCAAGGCAATCTGCAGCAGTAAAACCAGTTTTCGTATCAACTCAAATATCCAATAGCGCGCGAACAATGCCCTGCAGTTTACGGGTGAGCGGCCCAACCGGCCAGCTCATCGCAGC
This sequence comes from Pseudomonas kitaguniensis, assembly GCF_009296165.1. Lineage (GTDB taxonomy): Bacteria > Pseudomonadota > Gammaproteobacteria > Pseudomonadales > Pseudomonadaceae > Aquipseudomonas > Aquipseudomonas kitaguniensis. The sequence goes on from NZ_VUAZ01000079.1 coordinate 6,239, forward strand.
GTAGCCACGCACCGGCCAAATGCCATAAACGCTGTTGCACACAAAGACCTCGTCGGCCTGCTGCAACTGCTCAAGGCTAATATCGACCACAGCCTGCGGGATGCCCAGCGCCTGCGCTTGAGCCAGAATTTCCGCGCGCATGACGCCAGCAACCCCGCAACGATTCAGATCAGCGGTCAGTAACAAGCCATTGCGCACAACAAACAGATTGCTGAACACGCCTTCGATGACACGCCCGGACATATCCAGCATTAAACCTTCGGCGTGTTCGGCATCTTGCCATTCGGCGCGGGCGATTACTTGTTCGAGGCGGTTGAGGTGTTTCAGACCGGCCAGCAACGGCTGCTCGGCCAAGCGTGTAGCGCACGCAAACAGGCGAATGCCGTCGGTTGCATGCGTTTCGGGATAAGGTGCCGGCGGATTGCCCTGCAAGATACGGCGCACCGGGGCGCCGGGGTTGATGCCATAACCGCGCAGGCTGTCGCCACGGGTGAGGATCAACTTGAGTACACCGTCAACCAAGGCGGCGGCATAGGCCACCACTTCGCCGCGGATCAACGCGTGATCCGCCAGCAAGGCGAGGCGCCTGCAACCCTGGTCGAGGCGTTGCAGGTGACGGTCGAGCAGCACAGGCTGCCCAGCCCTGACGGCGATGGTTTCAAACAGGCCATCGCCGTACGCCAGGCCGCGATCTTTCAGGGGCACGCTGTCCGCTGGCTGACCGTCGACCCAGCCTTGCATCACTCGGCGAACCGGCGGAACACCAGGGAACCGTTGGTGCCGCCAAACCCGAACGAGTTGGAGATAACCACGTCGATCGGCATTGGCTGCGCTTCGTGAGGCACGAAGTTCAGGTCGCAGCCTTCGTCCGGCTCATCAAGGTTGATGGTCGGCGGAGCGACCTGGTCCTTGATGGCCATCACGCTGAAGATCGCCTCGACCGCGCCCGCTGCACCCAACAGGTGACCGGTCATCGACTTGGTTGAGCTGACTGCGAGTTTGTAGGCGTGCTCGCCGAACACCGACTTGATGGCTTCGGCTTCGGCCAAATCGCCGGTCGGCGTCGACGTGCCATGGGCGTTGATGTACTGCACCTGGTCCGGGTTGACCTTGGCGTCGCGCAAGGCGTTGGTGATGCAACGCGCGGCACCGGCACCGTCGGACGGTGGCGAGGTCATGTGGTAAGCATCGCCACTCATGCCGAAGCCGATCAGTTCCGCGTAGATGGTGGCGCCACGCGCTTTGGCGTGCTCCAGCTCTTCGAGTACCAAGGCGCCGGCACCGTCGGACAGCACAAAACCGTCACGGCCTTTGTCCCACGGACGGCTGGCCCGGGTTGGCTCGTCGTTGCGGGTTGACAGTGCACGGGACGCGCCGAAGCCGCCCATGCCCAGACCACAGGCCGCCATTTCGGCGCCACCGGCGATCATCACGTCCGCTTCGTCGTAGGCGATATTACGCGCCGCCATGCCGATGCAATGCGTGCCTGTGGTGCAGGCGGTGGCAATGGCATAGTTAGGCCCCTGTGCCCCCAAATGGATGGACAGGAAACCGGAAATCATATTGATGATCGAGCCCGGCACGAAGAAGGGTGAAATTCGACGGGGGCCGGAATCGTGCAGCGTGCGGCTGGTTTCTTCGATATTGGTCAAACCGCCAATACCCGAACCCATGGCCACGCCGATGCGCTCACGGTTGGCGTCGGTGACCTCCAGGCCGGCATTACGCACCGCCTGAAAACCGGCTGCCAGGCCGTATTGAATGAACAGGTCGAGTTTGCGGGACTCTTTGACCGAGAGGTATTCCTCGACATTGAAGCCCCTTACCGAGCCGCCAAAACGGGTGGAATAGGCAGAAAGGTCAGTGTGTTCGATCAGACCAATACCACTGTGACCAGCCAGAATGCCCTGCCAACTGCTCGGCACATCCGTACCCAGTGGCGACAGCATACCCATACCGGTGACTACGACGCGTCTACGCGACACAGCACTCTCCTTTTTCTTGATGACGACACTTCGCTTCAGCGCTCACGCTTCATCAGACCAAAAGTTTCATCTGAGCTAAAGAAAAAACCGCACGCCGTTACAGCAGTGCGGTTTTCCCTAACAACAAGCGACGACTACAAACTATTACGCCTGGTGGGCAGTAACGTAGTCGATAGCAGCTTGAACAGTAGTGATTTTTTCAGCTTCTTCGTCCGGGATTTCGGTCTCGAATTCCTCTTCCAGAGCCATCACCAGCTCAACGGTGTCAAGGGAATCGGCACCCAGGTCTTCTACGAAGGAAGAATCGTTTTTGACTTCTTCTTCCTTAACGCCCAGTTGCTCGGCAACGATTTTCTTGACGCGCTCTTCGATGGTGCTCATACCTTGTTTAACTCCTAATGGACAAATTCAGGCAGCTGGCCAGTGGGTAAGTGTATAGAAAGCCTTTTCAGTTTTTCAACTGAAAGCTTCACCCGCGTACCCGGCCGACCACCTGCCTATAAATTAAGTTGCAGCTTTATAACGGATTTTAGACAGCTCGTATGACATTTTTTTGAAGCGATCCGTCACAATTTAACTCATGTACATCCCGCCGTTAACCGGGATTGTAGCCCCAGTCACGTATGCCGCACCGTCGGATGCCAGGAAAGTGACCACATTCGCGATCTCTTGAGCCTGGCCCAGACGGCCCAGCGGAATCTGTGTCAGCAACGCTTCACGCTGTGCTTGCGGCAGCTCGCGGGTCATATCGGTGTCGATGAACCCTGGGGCCACCGAGTTGACCGTAATCGAACGCGAACCGACTTCACGTGCCAATGCACGGCTGAAACCTTCCAGACCGGCCTTGGCCGCAGCGTAGTTTACTTGGCCTGCGTTGCCCATGGCACCCACTACGGAGCCAATATTGATAATTCGGCCCCAACGCGCCTTGGTCATGCCACGCAAAACGCCCTTGGACAGGCGAAACAGACTGTTCAAGTTGGTATCGACCACGTCGTACCACTCGTCGTCTTTCATGCGCATCATCAGGTTATCGCGGGTGATACCGGCGTTATTTACCAGAATAGCCGGTGCGCCGAACTGTGCAGTGATTTCAGCCAAAACAGCGGCAACGGATTCGTCGCTGGTTACGTTCAGCTCGAGGCCGGTGCCTTGAACGCCGTTTTCCTTCAAGGTCGCGGCAATACGCTCGGCACCCGAGGCGGATGTGGCGGTGCCGATTACAACGGCACCCTGACGGCCCAGTTCCAGGGCAATCGCCTGGCCAATGCCACGGCTGGCGCCGGTAACCAGTGCAACTTTACCTTGCAGACTCATGCAGGCTTCTCCTAAGTTCGGGGATCGTGGTTCAGGATTCAGAGTTCAGACCAGCGCCGCGCGAGCAGCAGCGAAGGCATCCGGGGTATTCAGGTTGGCAGTCGATACGCCGTCGGCGCAGCGCTTGTTCAGGCCAGCCAGGACTTTGCCGGGGCCGCACTCGACCAGCTCGGTAGCGCCCTTGGCGGCCAGCGCCTGAACCGACTCAACCCAGCGCACAGGCTTGTAGAGTTGTTCCAGCAGGTCGTGCTTGAGGGTGTCGAGGTCGACAGCGATGGCCGCGCTGACGTTCTGCACCAGCGGAATCTGCGGTGCCTGCCAGTTGATGGCGGCAATCGACTCGGCAAACCGCTCGGCGGCCGGGCGCATCAGCTCACAGTGCGACGGCACGCTGACCGGCAATGGCAAGGCGCGCTTTGCACCACGCGCCTTGCAGCCTTCGATGGCACGTTCAACCGCAGCCTTGGCACCGGCGATCACCACCTGGCCCGGCGAGTTGAAGTTCACCGCGCTGACCACTTCACCTTGCGCCGCTTCGGCACAGGCTTCGATCACCACAGCATCGTCCAGCCCGAGAATAGCGGCCATGCCGCCCTGCCCGGCCGGAACCGCATCTTGCATCAACTGACCACGGCGCTCGACCAGCTTGACCGCTTCAGCGAGGGTCAGGCTGCTCGCTGCAACCAGAGCGCTGTATTCGCCCAGGCTGTGACCGGCCACATAAGCCGGGCGCGCGCCGCCCTCCGCCAGCCACACACGCCACAAGGCGATCGAGGCGGTCAGGATGGCCGGCTGGGTTTTGTCGGTTTGGTTGAGTTGCTCTTCCGGCCCCTGCTGGGTCAATGCCCACAGGTCGTAGCCCAGAGCATCGGAAGCTTCTTTGAAGGTTTCCAGGATCAGCGGGTATTGCGCGCCCAGCTCGGCCAACATGCCGAGGGACTGCGAACCTTGCCCTGGAAAGACGAATGCGAGGGATGTAGACATGTAACAAGCCCCTAATAATCTGGTCGTCAAAAATGCACACTCCTACAGTGGGAGCGCACGAAACTGACAGATTGGATGGTCAATTGAACTGGCCGGTCACATTTAAGCATTCCCGGGCCAATTCGCCTAAGGCAACAGATCCTCTAGACGGCCGTGCAGGCGTTGCGGCAGGTTTTCCTGGATCTCGATCAACGCCCGCGCTATAGCACTCTGAAAGCCTTGCACGCCCGCCGAGCCATGGCTTTTCACCACGATGCCCTGCAGCCCTAAAAAGCTCGCACCATTGTGCCGTGCCGGTGCCAAGTCAGCCTGCAAGCGGCGCATCAATGGCAGCGCCAACGCGCCCACCATGCGTGACGCCAGGTTCTGCTTGAACAACGCCTCGATACGCGTGGCGATCATGGTTGCCAGGCCTTCGCTGGACTTGAGCAGGATATTACCGACAAACCCGTCGCACACCACCACATCCGCCTCGCCACGGTACAGGCCGTCACCCTCGACGAAGCCGATGTAGTTCAAACCCCGCGCGCCCTGTAACAGGCTGGCGGCTCGCTTGACCTGCTGGTTACCCTTGATGTCTTCAGTGCCGATATTCAGCAACGCGACCCGCGGCCGCGCCACACCGAGCGCCTCAGCGGCCACCGAGCCCATCAGCGCAAACTGGAACAGGTGCTCGGCAGTGCAATCGACGTTTGCGCCCAGGTCGAGCAGTTGGCAATAGCCCTTCTGCGTCGGAATGGCCGCCACCATCGCCGGCCGATCAATACCCGGCAGCGTCTTGAGGACATGCCGCGACAACGCCATCAACGCACCGGTATTGCCAGCACTGACACAGGCTTGCACCTTGCCATCTCGCAATAATTCCAGGGCCACGCGCATCGAAGAGTCGGGTTTGCCACGCAGGGCCGTCGCCGGCTTTTCATCCATGCTGATGGTTTCGCTGGCGGGCGTAATCGTCAGGCGCGCGCGATCCACCGCCGGATGGCTGGCAATCAGTTCTTCAATCAGGGAGGGTTGACCAACGAGGGTCAGGTGCAGCGAGGGCGTTGCAGACAGGCTGGCAATGCAAGCCTGAACAATGCTGCGGGGACCGAAGTCCCCGCCCATTGCGTCAATCGCGATGACTTGAGCAGACAAGTGATTACTCGTCAGCGCCCTTGTCGATCACTTTACGGCCACGGTATACGCCTTCTGGCGATACGTGGTGACGCAGGTGAATTTCACCGGTGGTTTTTTCTACAGACAAAGTGCTTGCCGTCAGGGCGTCGTGCGAACGACGCATGTCACGGGCAGAGCGGGATTTTTTGTTCTGCTGAACAGCCATAATTGATTAACTCCTAAACGTTTGGGTCACGCTTTAACTGCGCCAATACACTGAACGGGTTGGACCGCGTTACCTCGTCCTCGCTCGGTTCGGACTCATCATCGAGCCCCTCCGGCTGCTGGCATTCTTCCGGATGATGAGCAGGCACAATGGGCAAGGCGAGCAAAAGCTCCTCCTCGATCAGTGCATGCAGATCCAAAGGATCTTCGCCCAGTTCCAGCACGTCATAACCTTTCGGCAACGACTGGGTATTCGCACCCTCCTTCACCACAGCATAACTGCACTCGCTGTGAATCGGCAGGGTGACCAGCTCAAGACAACGCTGGCAAACCATTTTGACTTCGGTGTCGATAAAACTGTGAATTACCACAGATTTACGTTCATCTCGTTCAAAAACGAATTTAGCCTGCACCGTACCGACAGTGTCGGAAAGCGGGTCGCAGAGTCTCTCCAAATCGGCCAGCAGCAATTCACCTTGAAGGGAAGTGCCACGATCAGCCAATTTGCGCGGGTCAACGTGAGGTGGAATCGGGTCATTCAACATAGGCGCAGCATTATAGGGATGCACCCAGCCATGTCAAAGGAAATTCAGCCCTGTGCGTCAGCGGGTCACGCCGCTAGAATTCGCAACCGCCCTGAGGAGACGCCCATGCTGCCTTTATTACTCGCATCCAGCTCGGTTTATCGCCGGGAATTACTCAGCCGGCTGCATCTACCGTTCATCTGCAGCTCGCCTGACATCGACGAAAGCCATCGCGAAAATGAGCCTGCCATCGAGCTGGTCAAGCGCCTCGCCGAAGAAAAAGCCCGCGCCCTTGCAGCGAGCTACCCAGGGCATCTGATTATCGGCTCGGATCAGGTAGCGGCGCTCGACGGCCGGATCATCGGCAAACCCCACACCTTCGAAAACGCCCGTGAGCAATTGCTGGCGGCCAGCGGCAAGCGGGTTAGCTTCCTCACAGGTCTGGCGCTGCTCAATAGCCAGACCGGGCACTGCCAAGTCGATTGCGTGCCCTTCACCGTACAGATGCGCGTGCTGGACGCTGAGCGTGTCGAGCGCTACCTGCGTATCGAGCAACCGTATGACTGCGCGGGCAGCTTCAAGGCAGAGGGGTTGGGTGTGAGCCTGTTCCAAAGCACCGAAGGCGCAGATGCCACCAGCCTTATCGGCTTGCCGCTGATTCGCCTGATAGACATGTTGCTGGCCGAAGGCGTGCAAATCCCTTAAATACACTGCAAAACCAATGTGGGAGGGG
>NZ_VUAZ01000008.1 GCF_009296165.1 Pseudomonas kitaguniensis
CATCGTGGTTTAACGGGGCGCCTTAGATCAAGATCAGAAGCAAGAGCACGGCGACCTGAGTGGTTGGATCAAACGCGCTTTTTGTGGGAGCGGGCTTGCTCGCGATGGCATCAATCCGGTATGCCTGATGGTCCGAGGTGCCTGCATCGCGAGAGTGCCACATCAAAGATCCAGCTGGGCCGCCCACAGGGTGACCTTGCGTACGAGTGGATTAAGCGTTACCCGCCAGTTTCAGGCGCGCAGCCTGGGTAAAGTCGAGCATCCGCTTAAGCGGCCGAACAGCCTGCGGTATCACCGACGGCTCTACAAAAATCTCGTTACTGCCCTCACGCAAACATTGCAGCGTGCGCTCCAGCGTATTCATCGCCATCCACGGGCAGTGCGCGCAACTACGGCAGGCCGCGCCGTTACCGGCGGTAGGCGCTTCGACGAACACCTTATCCGGGCACAACTGCTGCATTTTGTAAAAAATGCCACGGTCAGTCGCCACAATAAATGTCTTGTTCGGCAAGCGTTGCGCGGCCGCAATCAATTGACTGGTTGACCCCACGGCGTCCGCCAATTCAATCACCGCCGTCGGCGACTCCGGGTGCACCAGAATCGCCGCGTCCGGGTACAGCGCCTTCATGTCCTCAAGCTGCTTGGATTTGAACTCCTCGTGAACGATGCACGCACCGTCCCACAGCAACATATCCGCACCGGTCTGGCGCTGAATGTAGGTGCCCAGGTGCTTGTCCGGCCCCCAGATAATGGTCTCGCCGTTGTCCATCAGGCTTTCGACGATTTCCAGTGCGCAACTGGAGGTCACCACCCAATCGGCACGGGCTTTGACCGCCGCCGACGTGTTGGCATACACCACCACCGTGCGCTCGGGATGCTGATCGCAGAACGCCGAAAACTCTTCCACCGGGCAGCCGAGGTCCAGCGAGCAAGTGGCTTCAAGGGTCGGCATCAAGATGCGTTTTTCGGGGGTGAGGATTTTGGCGGTCTCACCCATGAAACGCACGCCGGCAACCAATACGGTCTTGGCCGGGTGCGCAGCGCCGAAGCGCGCCATTTCCAGGGAGTCAGAAACACAGCCACCGGTTTCTTCGGCCAGGGCCTGAATGACCGGGTCGCAATAGAAGTGAGCGACCAACACCGCATCTTGAGCGACAAGCTCAGCGGCGATGGCGGCACGCAGGCTCGCCTCTTCATCGGCGCTGAGGGCCTTGGGCTGCTTGGCGTCGAGGTGGGCTTGAACCAGAAGGCGTTCGGAAATTTGCGTCATGTTCGCAAGACCTGCAGGCGCAGTTGCGCGAAAGTCGAGTGTACCACCGGCTCTGGAGCCTTTCGGGCGCCGCCGGACGAAGTGATTGTGTTCATCAAGCACGGTTCAGATGAAGCTGCGCAAGGCTACAGAATATCGATTGGATTCAAAAGCCTAATCTGGCACGAAGACAGGTCTGTCGGGTGTTCGAGCCCGCATCCCTATCACCTGCTTATCCGCATCAAACAAAATCGAGTAGCTTAAGAAGGGTAAATACCCGGAGTTAATAAAAGGCTCGTCACCCTCCGGCGTTGATCTAAAAGACACCACCGCAGGATCGTAGCGCACTGTTTCCTTTGCCTCGTTGGGCAGACTTGTTGCAGCGGCAAACTTGAATACGACGGTGTGATCACTGCTATCTGAATCGGAAAATGCCAGCCTTACCTTAGCGCCCGCAGCGAGTACAGGTTGATCAACATACTGCGAAAACACAAAAAAATGAGGGTCACCGCTGTCTACAATCGTTGGCAAGCAAAGGCTCTGAGGCACGCCCAGACTTTCCAGACACGCCATAACGGTTCCATTTTTATCCAATTTCATCCGTGTGAAATCGTTTAACTGGCTTACCGGTGGGTCAAGCACCAGTGCGCCAGGCTCGCTCGGTGAGCGTGGCAGTTGCACGATCCAACGTTTAATACCTGCGGCTTTCAACGGGTTGGGCACCCACAGGTCGGTGCGGGTAAACAGGCGTATGCCCATGATGGCGCCAAATGCCGGGTCACTGCGGCCGTCAATGCCTTGTGCGAAAGGGGCTGAGGGGTCCAGTTTCGCGACAGAGCAATCCGGCACCCGCGTGTTGCAACGCAGCGTTTCAACCACGTGGACGGGAAGTGTTCCAAGTTCAAGCCCACCCAAATTGACGCGTTCATTTGAAATATGGCCGTGTAATTCACTGCCACTCTCAAAGCTGTAAATAACCGCTCTGCCAGGCTGAGTTTTTCGCGGAACTACCGCAGCAATAGCCCGAAGCCCGATGGAGCCGGTGTCGAGGATGACATTGGTTTCCGGGCCGTCACCGATCCGCAATCGCACGTAGTAAAAAAGATTTCCCGCCACCACCTTGGACATCACTGGAATCGACACACCTGACGTGGGCGCGGCATCAGCCGTTGCTCCAGCGCTGCCGCAGGCGAGATTTGCACCGCTCAAAAGCAGCGCCAGGGTAGAAAATTTTTTCAGCAGCCGATGACGCCCGGTTGTGAACACGCGGGCCATAAGCACCTTCGCAAGCAGATAAATCATGTTGAGAGCGCCGTGAGAGTGAGTGAGGTTTAAGGCTTTCAAGTATGCCCTGAGCGCACTCAGCCCTCAAAACACGCCGTCAGGCGTCACGCGTAATGACCCGCCGATGACAGTCTGCCGGGGTCAGCTCTTTGCCCGCTCTGGACCGCACAGTGATGGTTTCAACTGGCTCCGACAATTCGTTGTCGAGCAAAATTGAATAATCCTCGCCTTCGTTGAACAGAAACTGTTGTCCCCACTGACGCATGCTGACGACGATAGGAAACACCGCGCGCCCCATGGGGCTCAGCACATATTCCTTATAAGCGCTGCCATCAGACGCCGGCTGGATTTCGAACACGCCCAGCTCGACCAGCAATTTGAGCTTCACCGCAAGAATGTTTTTAGCAAGACCAAGACGTTTCTGGAACTCACTGAATCGGCGCACATCGTCGAATGCGTCGCGAATAATCATCAAAACCCATCGGTCACCGATCGCTTCAAGCGTTCGAGCTACCGGGCACTCGCTTTGCGCGAGCAGGTGTTGCCTGGCCATAATTTTCCAAGGTGCGGGAGAGGATCAAAATGTTAGGTGAAAGTAGTTGCCTATAACAACCTGATTTGCTAAAAATCAGCTGACTGGTTTCTTTTCGAAACCAAATCAAGGATGGAGTGATGCCGTACCCGTCGCCTGCACCGGTAAAAATGGAGGTAGCACCCGAAAAGGCTGCCGATGGATACGCCGAATCTTCTGTAACGATTGCGCCCTCCACGCTCAGTCGTTACCAAACACTGCTCTTCGCAGTGACCTGTGCGATGGCGGTAGCAAACGTCTATTTTGCACAGCCTTTGTTAGAGTCCATGGCTGCCAGCCTATCAGTTTCGCCCGCAACCATCGGCATCGTCGTCACAGCCACACAGGCCGGGTATGCGCTGGGGTTGCTGTTCATTGTGCCGCTGGGCGACTTGCTGAACCGCAAAAAACTTATGCTTACGCAAATGCTTCTGTCGGCGTTGGCGTTGTGCGCGGTAGGGCTGGCTCAGGATTGGGGCAGGCTGCTCGGCGCGATGATGCTGGTGGGCTTAATGGCCGTAGTAGTCCAAGTGGTGGTCGCCTATGCTGCCACCCTGGCGAGCCCCGAACAGCGCGGCGAAGCGGTCGGCACAATCACCAGCGGGGTCGTGCTGGGCATTCTGCTTGCGCGCTCCGTCTCGGGGGCGGTAGCCGACCTGGCAGGCTGGCGCGGTGTTTATTTCATGTCGGCGGCTTTGATGATCGGCATGGCCCTGGTGCTGTTTCGCACCTTGCCCGCCGCCACAGTACCTCCCGCTAAAGGCAGTTACTGGCAGTTGCTGCGGTCAGTGTTTCAACTGTTTCTGACTGAGCGCGCGTTGCGTGTCAGGGGTACGTTCGCCCTGCTCATCTTTGCTGCGTTCAGCATATTGTGGACATCAATGGTACTGCCGCTCAGCGCGCCGCCGCATTCACTGTCACCTACCCAGACCGGGCTTTTCGGTCTGGCCGGCGTGGCAGGTGCGCTAGCCGCAGCACGGGCCGGGCGACTCGCCGACCAAGGGCTAGGCAACCGAACCACCGGCGTGGCGTTGGTGCTGCTGACCTTATCCTGGCTGCCCACCGCGTTTGTCGAAAGCTCATTACTCGCGATGATCGCGGGCGTCGTGTTGCTGGACTTTGCCGTGCAAGCGGTGCATGTCACCAATCAGAGCCTGATTTTTGCCGCACGGCCCGACGCTCAGAGCCGCCTGTTAGGCGCTTATATGTGTTTCTACTCCGTGGGCAGCGGGCTCGGTGCGATTGCGGCTACTTATACTTACGCGCACTTTGGTTGGGTGGCGGTTTGCACAGTGGGGGCGTCGTTCAGTGCAGTCGCGCTGCTGTACTGGGCCTATTTGCAGCGCACGCTTGAATAACGCCCCGAAAGGTTAGCTGCATGCTCACGGTCGCTTTATACAGCGACGTACCCCACCCTCCTCCATCAAGGCAACTGAACAATGAAACCACTGCACGTAGTGTTGGCTGTGCTGATAACAGCCATCTGGGGCGTCAATTTCTCGGTGATCAAACTGGGACTGGCCACCGTCGATCCGTTGATTCTGGCGGGCATCCGTTTCAGCCTGTGTGCGTTACCGGCGATATTTTTCATCCGCAAACCGGATGTAGCGTGGCGCTTCATCATCGGCTACGGGCTGGTATTCGGCATCGGCCTGTGGGGGCTGGTGAATCTGGGCATCAAGGCCGGTTTGTCGGCAGGCATCGCTTCGCTGGTCCTGCAATTCAGCGCATTTTTCACGATGCTGCTCGGCAGTTGGTTGTTTAAGGAAGCGCTGACTCGCTTTCAAGTGCTGGGCATGTTGATCGCGCTCGCCGGGCTCTTGTGCATCATCAAGATCAGCGATGGTTCAGTGAGTGTCTATGGCGTAATGCTGGTGCTGGTGGGCGCGGCTTCGTGGAGCGTGGCCAATATCATTAACAAAAAGGCCAGCACCAAGGATGTCTTTGGGTTTTTGGTCTGGTCCAGCGCGTTCGCGCCCATCCCGCTATTTGCCCTCGACTATGCGGTAAACGGCAGCGCTGGCTATCGCGCATTCATCCATCAGGTGGACGCGACCTCCGTGATGTCGATCATGTTTCAGGTTTACCCCAACACCCTGTTCGCCTACTGGGTCTGGAACTCGCTGCTCAAAACCTACCCGGTTTCGACGGTTGCACCGCTCTCGTTGCTGGTGCCGATCTTCGGCGTACTCGGTTCGGTCGTGGTGTTCAACGAAAGCGTACCGGTGAGCAAAGTGCTGTCGGTGGGGCTGATTGTGCTGGGCTTGGCTGTCGGCCTTTATGGGCAGCGTATTTTCAGTGCTGTGTTCGCGCGCGTTGCACGCACTTCACTGTAAATAACAGGCAAAAAAAAACCCGGAAATCCTCACTTGCGTGGGCCTTCCGGATTTTCTAAACCGCCAAAAATGGTGGGTCGTGTGGGATTCGAACCTACGACCAATTGGTTAAAAGCCAACTGCTCTACCAACTGAGCTAACGACCCGCTGTGTTGTGGCGCGTATAATACTGATTTCTAAGGATTATTCAACACCTTATTTGAAATAAATCAGAAATAACGCGTTATCTGGGTAATTCCGCCCGTTTGGAGCAGTGCTGTCAGCGCCCTGGCTCGTCATTCCACAGGTATTTGTGCAATTGCAATTGCAGGCGTACCGGCAGGTTGTCCGCCACCACCCAGTCCGCCAGGTCACGGGCGTTGAGGTCGTGATGGCTCGGAGAGAACAGCACCTCGCCGGCGCGACGGTCGAGGCCGTACTGGATCAGCTTGGAGGCCGCCCAGTCATAGTCATCGCGCGAACAGATCACGAACTTGACCTGATCGTTGGCCGTCAGCAGGTCGATGTTCTCGTAGAGGTTGCGGTGCGCTTCCTTGGAGCCCGGCGTCTTGAGGTCGACGACTCGGCTCACACGCGTGTCGACCGCAGAGATGTCCAGCGCGCCGCTGGTCTCCAGCGAGACCTCGTAACCGGCGTCACACAGGCGCTTGAGCAATGGAATGGCATTGGGCTGGGCCAATGGCTCACCGCCAGTCACACAGACGTAGCGCGGCCGGTAACCCGCCACCTGCTCGAGGATGTCATCGAGGGTGCGCACGGTGCCGCCGCTGAAAGCGTAGGCGCTGTCGCAGTACTGGCAACGCAACGGGCAGCCCGTCAGCCGTACAAATACGGTAGGCAGGCCAGCGGTTCGCGTTTCACCCTGCAACGAGTAAAAAACTTCGGTAATGCGTAATGTGTCTTGCATAGTCGCCACGGGCGTAACAGCTAAACAGGCTGTCCGCCTCCGTCAGGCACTTCAAGAAATCCCGCCAACGCGTAGACCCCAAGAAGCGTGTTTCATAAAAGGGCGTGGATTCTAACGAAAAAACCCGCGACAGGCGCGGGTTTCTTCCAAACGTGATAGCAGCGCTTACAAGCGTTGCAGATCACGCTGCGCCAACTGAGCGGCAGACGTACCCGGATATTGGGCAACCACCTGCTGCAGAATGCCTTTGACCTTGTCGGTATGACCCAGGCGGCGTTCTACATCAGCCAGTTTATACAGCGAATCGGGCACTTTAGCGTGCTTGGGGTACAACTGGCTGACCTTGGCAAACGCCTGGCCTGCACCTTGTAAATCACCCTTGGCCAAGTTGACCTCGCCCAACCAATACTGGGCATTGCCCGCGTATTGGCTGTTCGGGTATTTGCGCAGGAATGCGGTAAAAGCCTGGCTGGCTTTATCGAAATCCTTGGCTTTGATCAGGTCGAACGCTGCATCGTAATACAGCTTTTCTTTGGCCGGATCACCCGGTTCACTGCTGGCGGCTGGCGCTTGGCTGGCAGCCGCGGCTCCAGCAGCACCGGCTGCTGCACCACCGATAGCTGCACTTGGCGCGCCACCGGCAGAAGAATTATCAGGAGTTGCGGCAGGTGTAACGCCGGCTCCAATGCGTCGATCAAGGTCCTGGTATCGCTCCAGGCCTTCTTGCTTCAGCTGGTTCACCTGGTTTTGCAAAACCTCAATGGTGCCTTGTTGCTGCGCCAATTGATCCTGCATGCGTTGCAGCTGGTTGAACAGTTCGCCCTGTGCCGAGGGGGCGGCCGTAGCCGGCCCCCCAGCATAGGCGCCGTTCGTGCCATAACCTGCTGGCGGATAACTGCTCCCGCTATTGTTATAGCCTGAGTTGCTATCCGACACAGGAACCGCAGCCCACACCGCAAGCGGTGTGAGGCTGAGAGCCAATACAGTTAGAGCACGACGGCACGTTCGCATGACGAATTACTTACGCAGTTCGACGCGACGGTTTTGAGCCCAGGACTGCTCGTCGTGGCAGTAGCAACTGGACGCTCTTTACCGTAGGAAACCAGTTCCAGTTGGCCTGGAGCAACACCTTGCAGTACCAGGTAGCGCTGAACGGCTTTCGCACGACGCTCGCCCAGTGCCATGTTGTACTCACGAGTACCACGTTCGTCGGTGTTACCTTCCAGAACAACGCGAGCGCCGTTAGCTTTCAGGTCTTTCGCGTGAACGTCCAGAGCGCGCATGGCTTCTGGTTTCAGGTCCGAACTGTCGTATTCGAAGTAGAAAGTGGTGATAGCGCGCAGAGCAGCTTCTTCGCTCAGGGAGCCGTCAACCGCACCAGTGTTAGCGCCGTAACCAGCGTTTGGATCAACAGCTGCGCCTTCACCGGCATTGTCGCCGCCTTTAGACGAGCAACCAACGGCTACGGACAAAGCCAGAGCCAGAGCAGCAAACTTACCAAACTTCAGCATTTCCATCGTGAAACTCCTAATGAACCCCAGTGTGTTAAGTACTTCTTTTTGTAGCGCCGCGTCAGTTCAGGTAAGGGGACCAGGACGGTTCTCTGACTTCGCCTTGTGCGGTAGGAAGCGGGAGCCTTACGCGTCCATTAATGGACACGAGCATCAAGACTCCCCGGCCCTGCTGGCGGGTGGCGTAGATTACCATGGTGCCGTTGGGCGCAACAGTAGCTGACTCATCAAGGTTGGTATCTGTAAGGATTTTTACTGTTCCACGCTGCAAATCCTGGGCCGCAACCCGGAAATTAGTGAAACCATCCTGACGGTGAATCATCACCAACGTCTTTTCATCAGCCGAAAGTTTAGGGTTGGCGTTGTAGTTACCGATAAAGGTCACGCGTTCCGCACCCCCACCGCCAACGCTGGTTTTATAAATTTGTGGCTTGCCGCCGCGGTCGGAGGTGAAGTAGATGGTCGAACCATCCTTGCCCCAGAACGGTTCAGTGTTGATGCCCGGGCCGCTGGTGACACGGCTGATCTGGCGCGAAGCCATGTTCATCACGTAAATATCCGGGTTGCCGTCTTTGGACAGCACGAACGCCAAACGCGAACCATCCGGCGACCAGGCAGGCGCACCGTTAAGGCCTTCGAAGTTGGTGATCTGCTCACGACGGCCGGTGTCGATGTGCTGCACGAAGATACGTGGGCGGCGCTGTTCAAACGACACGTAGGCAATACGCTTGCCGTCCGGCGCAAAACGCGGCGACAGGATAGGCTCACGCGATTGCAGCAACGTCACTGCCCGCGCACCGTCGTAGTCCGAACGCTGCAATGTGTAACGCGTGTTGTCTACGGAGAAACGCTCAGCAGTTACATAAAGCAGACGCGTCGAGAAAGCACCTTTGATACCGGTGAGTTTTTCAAACGACTGGTCCGAGATGTAGTGCGCCATGTCCCGCAGTTGTTCGGCAGTGCCCGATACGCTGCCGGTCAAAACCTGCTGCTCGGTGGCCACGTTGAACAACGTGTACTGGATTTGCAGGCGACCGCCGGCCGGCGTGATGTTGCCGACCATCAGGTACTGGGCGCCGACGGCTTTCCAGTCACGGAACACAACTTCGCTGGCCTGGTTTGGCTGGCTGATCATGTTGCCTTTTGGAATCGGCGCGTAGTAACCGGAGTTGCGCAGGTCGTCGCTGACGATCTGGGCCATGTCGTCCGGCAGCACGCTGCCGCCCTGCCAGCCGAACGGTACTACGGCGATCGGGGTGGCCCGATCGCTACCGCTGGTGACCAGGATGTTCTTTTCATCCGCCGCCGCTATCCCTGCCATACAGCAAATAACGACAAGCATTCCTCGAAGAAGGTTTCTCACAAGGCTAGATCCTCAGGTGTGAATGTCATCTTGAATGAACGATAGGGAGCGAAGTCACTTGGTTTCATTCCCTGCATCTCGGTCAACCGGCCAATGTTCTTGACCGCGGCAACCGCCGAACTGTCGAACGAACCGTCACCACTGGACTTGGCCACGCTGACCGAAGTCACCGTACCGTCCGGCAACATGCCGATCTGCAGCACTACTGTCATGCCTTTACGTGCCGAAGGTGGACGTGTCCAACCCTCTGCTGCGCGTGCCCGAATCAGATCGTCAAAACTGCCCGCGACTTCATCACCACGTTCATCGGCCAAGGCTTGCTGACGCTGCGGCGTGTCGGAAAGCAAATCTGCCAAGGCCTGGGCCTTTTTCTCTTCGGCGGATTTACGCGCTGCTTCCTGGGCCTTTTTCTTGGTGGCGTCGGCGGCAGCTTTCTTCTTCGCGTCGTCGGCGATTTTCTTCTTCGCCTCGTCTGCTTCAGCTTTTTTCTTGGCGTCTTCGGCGGCTTTTTTCTTCGCGTCTTCGACTATCTTTTTCTTGGCGTCTTCAGCGGCCTTTTTCTTGGCCTCTTCTTCGGCAGCTTTTTTGGCTTCTTCTTCAGATTTCTTCTTGGCTATATCAGCCAGTTGTTTCTCTTCGGCTTTTTTAGCTTCGGCGGCTTTGTCGGCTTTCTTGGCTTCATCAGCCTTTTTCGCCTCGTCCGCTTTCTTCGCTTCGTCAGCCTTTTTCGATTCCTCGGCCTTTTGAGCCGCCTCTTCTTTCTTTTGTTCCGCAGCAGCCTTTACCGCTTCCTGCTCGACCTTCTTCTGTTCCATCTGCTCGACTTCAGTCTGGCGCGCAGCCGACTTCTGGGCTTCACCCGCAATCTTCTGATTGGTTTGGGTGGTGGCCTGACTTTTCGATTTCAGCTGATACAGGGTCGCCTGCACGATCGGCTTGGCTGGCGGCAGGTCCGGGGTCATGGCAAAGCTGACAAACAGCATGCCAAATACCAGGACGTGCAGGGCAATTGCCCAGACGCTAGGCCAGAAGAAGCTTTCCGAGGCGGACGGCTCTCGCTGTTGCTGCATCAGGGCGCCTCGGTAATCAAGCCAACGTTACCCACGCCGGCCTTTTGCAGCCCGCCCATGGCGCCCATGACGGAGCCATAGTCGACCACTTTGTCGCCGCGAATGAACACTTGGGTGTGCTTGCCGCCTTCGTTGCCGGACCGGATGATCTTGGTCACGGCATCGGTCATCTGCGGCAAGGTCATGGCCTTGTCCTGCTGTTTCTGAGTGTCGACTTCGCTGCCAAGGTTCCAGTAATAGGTCTTGTCAGCCTTGATCGAAATGGTCAGGACCTGAGTGTTGTTGTCTTGCGGCAAGGCTTCGCTGGAAACCTTGGGCAGATCAACTTTCACGCCCTGATTGAGCATCGGCGCGGTCACCATGAAGATCACCAGCAGCACCAGCATCACGTCGATGTAAGGCACTACGTTCATCTCGGCGACCGGCTTGCGCTTTTTGCGAGCTCGAGCGATTAAAGCCATTGGGAATTACCTGCTTATTCTTCGCTGGTGTGCACTTTACGGTGCAGGATCGCCTGGAATTCTTCGGCGAAGGTGTAGTAACGGCTGATCAAGGTTTCGCCACGTGCGGCAAAACGGTTGTAGGCAATTACTGCGGGGATAGCGGCAAACAGACCGATTGCGGTAGCGATCAGGGCTTCGGCAATACCCGGGGCCACAGTGGCCAGGGTCGCTTGCTGAGCCTGAGCCAGACCGCGGAACGAGTTCATGATGCCCCACACCGTACCGAACAGGCCGATGTACGGGCTCACGGAACCGACGGTGGCGAGGAACGGCAGGCTCTGCTCGAGTTTCTCTTCTTCGCGCGAAATGGCAACACGCATGGCACGGGCCACGCCTTCCATGACGGCTTCCGGGTCAACGCCCGGTTGTTGGCGCAAGCGCGAGAATTCCTTGAAGCCGGCACGGAAGATTTGCTCCACACCCGAATCCGGGTCCGGGTTGCTGCCGGCCTGACGGTACAGTTTGGACAGGTCGATACCCGACCAGAAGCGCTCCTCGAAGCTCTCCAGGGCGCGTCGACCGGCACGCAGCAAATTACTGCGCTGAAAAATCATGACCCAAGAGGTAACCGATGCGGCTACCAGGATCAGCATCACCAGTTGAACCACAACACTGGCATTGCTGACCAGGCTCCACATGGAGGAATGGTCGACGACGGTAGGTTCCACGCTAAATCTCCTGCTTTGATTGTTTACCCGCGCCGCTTACGCCGGCGAAGGCCGCACGTAGAGCTTCGGGAATGGCCCGGGGTTTCAAACTATTGGTGCGCACACAAGCCACCAGGAACTGCCCCTCACAGAGCAGCGTTGCATCCGTTGCCCGCCTGACTTGCTGTTTAAAGCGCAGGCTGACACGGTTCAATTCGATTACTTCTGCGCTGACCAGCAGCTCATCGTCCAGCCGCGCCGCGCGTGGTAACGCGCCTCGCTGGAATGCACGACAAACAACAGGTCCTCCCCCGCAAGCTGGGATTGGGCAAAGCCCAGTTCCCGTAGCCGCTCGGTGCGAGCCCGCTCCATGAACTTGAGGTAGTTAACGTAGTACACAATGCCGCCCGCATCGGTGTCCTCGTAATAAACGCGACAGCGATGTGCGAACGACTGATCCCCGTTTTGCGCGCGCATACTTTAGTGCTTACTCCTCAGGTTGCCAATCCGGCGAGGCAACTGTTTTTTCATTCTGCTTGTGATCATGCAGAACATTCCTAATCACTGAATGACGCCGCCAGCCACTAGGACAGCACAAACTTCAGATAAATCGACTGGCGTGACCTTTTAATCGTCCACTGCATCGAGGAATTCGTCTACCACGGGCATCTCGCCCAATCGTGACGGAATGTTTAACCCGAAGTGCAAGTAAGCGTGCCGCGTCACCACTCGGCCCCTTGGCGTGCGCATGATGAAGCCCTGCTGGATCAAATACGGCTCCAACACATCCTCAATCGTGTGGCGCTCCTCACTGATCGCCGCCGCCAGGCTGTCGACGCCCACCGGGCCGCCGTCGAACTTCTCGATCATGGTCAAGAGCAGGCGTCGGTCTTGGTGATCAAAGCCGTGTTCGTCCACATCCAACAGGTTCAGGGCCAGGTCTGCCACGGCCTTGGTGATGTGCCCCTTGGCCCGCACCTCGGCAAAGTCGCGCACCCTGCGCAGCAACCGGTTGGCGATACGCGGGGTACCACGCGCCCGGCGCGCGATTTCAAAGGCGCCTTCCGGGTCCAGCGGCAAGCCGAGAATGCTCGCCGAACGGCTGACGATGGTCGCAAGGTCTGCAGTGCTATAGAACTCAAGACGTTGAACAATGCCGAAACGGTCGCGCAACGGGTTGGTCAGCATGCCCGCACGCGTGGTTGCGCCCACCAGGGTGAAGGGCGGCAAGTCGAGCTTGATGGAGCGCGCCGCCGGACCTTCGCCGATCATGATGTCGAGCTGAAAGTCTTCCATGGCCGGGTACAGCACTTCTTCGACGATCGGCGACAACCGGTGGATCTCGTCGATAAACAGCACATCGTGCGGCTCAAGGTTGGTCAGCAACGCTGCCAGGTCACCCGGACGCTCAAGCACCGGGCCGGAGGTGGACTTGATCGACACCCCCATTTCCTGGGCAATGATGTTGGCCAGGGTGGTTTTACCCAAGCCGGGCGGGCCAAAGATCAGCGTGTGGTCGAGCGATTCACTGCGCCCGCGCGCGGCCTGGATAAACAACTCCATTTGCTCGCGCACGGTGGGCTGGCCGATGTAGTCGGCAAGGCTCAGCGGGCGAATGGCGCGGTCCTGGACTTCTTCACGGTCGCGCGGGCCGGTGGCCGCGATCAGACGATCAGCTTCAATCACTTAAATCATTCCCTTCAGGGCCCGGCGGATCATGTCTTCGCTGCTCAGGTTCTTGTCCTTGATGGCCGACACCGCTTTGCTGGCTTCGGCAGGCTTGTAGCCAAGTGAAATCAACGCACTGACGGCATCGTTTTCGGCGCTGGCGACCTGTGCAGCCGGCATATCCGGCTGGTTGGGCACCAGCGCAAACATGTTCGGCACGACTTCCCATGCCTTGAAACGGTCCTTGAGTTCGACCAGCAAGCGCTCGGCGGTTTTTTTGCCGACACCCGGTACTTTGGTCAGCGCCGAAGTGTCCTGAGCCGAAACAGCCCGTACCAATTCATCCACTTCCAGGCTCGACATCAGCGCCAGCGCAAGCTTGGGGCCAACGCCGTTCAGACGAATCAGCTCACGAAAAAAGTCGCGGTCACGTTTGCCAATGAAACCATAGAGCAATTGCGCGTCTTCACGCACCACCAGATGGGTGTGCAGGGTCAGCGGCTCGCCGACCGACGGCAGGCGATACAAGGTGGTCATGGGCACTTCCAGCTCATACCCCAACCCGTTCACATCCAGAATCAGGTACGGCGGCTGTTTCTCAGCCAGGGTGCCGCGCAAGCGTCCAATCACGGTTCAAATCCTTAAAGCTTGAGGGTCAGCTCAAGGGCTGACCGGGAAACACGATTGCGCTGATGCTATCAGAGACGCAGCCGCCCGCCACGACTGCGTGCGGTGCCCAGGCCGTGCGGTAGCAAGCTGGAGCGGGTGTGCGCATGGCAAATGGCGATAGCCAGGGCGTCGGAGGCGTCGATTTGCGGCTTTGACGTCAGCTTGAGCATGTGCATGACCATCATCTGCACCTGTTCCTTGTTGGCCGCACCGGTGCCGACCACGGCTTGCTTGACCTGGGTGGCGGTGTATTCGGCGATTTCCATGCCTTCTTCGGCACCGGCCACAATGGCGGCGCCACGCGCCTGGCCGAGCTTCAACGCGGAGTCGGCATTTTTGGCCATGAAGACTTTTTCAATGCCCATGGTGACCGGCCCGTAGGTCTGGATCACTTCACGCACACCGCGATAGACGATTTGCAGGCGCTCGGCCAACTCGCCCGCGCCGGTACGGATGCAGCCCGAAGCCACGTAAACGCAGCCGCGCGGGGTGTGTTGCACCACGCCAAAACCGGTAATGCGCGAACCGGGGTCGATACCAAGGATTAAAGTCATAACGCCTGCGGAGTGGGGTTAACACATTTTTTGACACAGCGATCTACAGCATTCTTCAGACCAGCTGTGCTGCAACTTCTTCCGGGATGTCGGCGTTCGAATAAACGTTCTGCACATCATCCAGGTCTTCGAGCATGTCGAGCATCTTCAGCACTTT
Organism: Pseudomonas kitaguniensis; assembly: GCF_009296165.1. Lineage (GTDB taxonomy): Bacteria > Pseudomonadota > Gammaproteobacteria > Pseudomonadales > Pseudomonadaceae > Aquipseudomonas > Aquipseudomonas kitaguniensis. The sequence continues at coordinate 14,490 of NZ_VUAZ01000008.1, forward strand.
TTGCGCGCCGTCCAGGTCCAGCTCGGCGCTGGTGGTCGGCAACATCACGATTTCCGCGTCAGTGCCTTTGAAACCGGCGGCTTCCAGCGCGTTACGCACGGCGTAAAAACCCGCGAACGAGGTGAACACGTCGATAGAACCGTCATCGTTGGTTACCACGTCGTCGGCGTCCGCCTCCATCGCGGCTTCGATCAGCGCATCTTCATCCACGCCCGGCGCGAAAGCTATTTGCCCCTTGCGTTCGAACAGGTAGGCCACCGAGCCGTCGGTGCCCAGGTTGCCGCCGCACTTGCTGAACGCGTGGCGCACCGCCGCTGCGGTGCGGTTGCGGTTGTCGGTCATGCACTCGACCATCACCGCCACGCCGCCCGGGCCGTAGCCTTCATAGCTGAGTTCGACCATGTCGTCGGTATCGGCAGCGCCAGCACCACGGGCCACAGCGCGGTCGATGATGTCGCGGCTCATGTTCGCGCCCAAGGCCTTGTCCAGCGCCAGGCGCAGACGCGGGTTGGAGCCCGGGTCACCGCCGCCCTGGCGAGCAGCGACGGTCAGCTCGCGAATCCACTTGGTGAAGATCTTGCCTTTCTTGGCATCCTGACGCTCTTTGCGGTGCTTGATGTTCGCCCACTTGGAATGGCCAGCCATAACACAACTCCGAAATTCTGTAGAAACCTTATCAATCCCGCCGGGCGGGATATGCCTCGTGTAACGCAAAGGCGCATCCGAAGATGCGCCTTTTTAGACCGCGTAAACCTCAGTGCGCTTTCACGCAGCAGCCTTACTCAGCCTTGGGTGTCTCGCGCAGACGGATGTGCAGTTCGCGCAGCGCCTTGGCATCCACCACGCCCGGAGCCTGGGTCATTACGTCCGCAGCACTTTGGGTTTTCGGGAAGGCAATCACTTCACGAATAGACTGCGCGCCGGTCATCAGCATCACCAGACGGTCGAGGCCGAACGCCAGGCCACCGTGCGGCGGCGCGCCGTATTTGAGGGCGTCGAGCAGGAAGCCGAACTTCTCTTGCTGTTCCGCTTCGTTGATGCCCAGCAGACGGAACACCGACTGTTGCATCTCTTTGCGGTGGATACGGATCGAACCGCCACCCAGCTCGGTACCGTTCAACACCATGTCGTAGGCACGCGACAGAGCGCCGGCCGGGTTGGCTTCAAGCTCCTGCGGCGTGCACTTTGGCGCGGTGAACGGGTGGTGCAAGGCGCTGAAGCTGCCGTCGTCGTTCTCTTCGAACATCGGGAAGTCAACGACCCACATCGGTGCCCACTTGCAGGTCAGCAGGTCGAGGTCGTGGCCCAGCTTGATGCGCAGTGCACCCAACGCTTCGCTGACAATTTTAGCTTTGTCGGCGCCGAAGAACACGATGTCGCCGTCAACCGCACCCACGCGGTCCAGAATCGCGTTCAGGTTGTCCAGCGGGATGTTTTTCACGATCGGCGATTGCAGACCTTCAACACCGTTGGCGCGCTCGTTGACCTTGATGTACGCCAGGCCCTTGGCACCGTAGATGCCAACGAACTTGGTGTAATCGTCGATCTGCTTGCGCGGCATGCTCGCGCCGCCAGGCACGCGCAGGGCGGCGATGCGGCATTTAGGGTCGTTGGCCGGGCCGCTGAACACCTTGAAATCAACTGCTTTGAGTTGGTCGGCCACGTCCACCAGTTCCAGCGGGTTACGCAGGTCTGGCTTGTCGGAACCGTAGCGGCGCATGGCTTCTTCGAAGGTCATGTGCGGGAATTCGCCGAACTCAAGGTCCAGCACTTCCTTGAACAGGTTGCGGATCATTTGTTCGGTCAGGCCCATGATCTCTTTTTCATCGAGGAAGCTGGTCTCGATGTCGATCTGGGTGAATTCGGGCTGGCGGTCAGCACGCAAGTCTTCGTCACGGAAGCACTTGGCGATCTGGTAGTAACGGTCGAAGCCGGCCACCATCAGCAGTTGCTTGAACAGTTGCGGCGATTGCGGCAGGGCAAAGAAGCTGCCGGCGTGCGTACGGCTTGGCACCAGGTAGTCACGCGCGCCTTCCGGGGTCGCCCGGGTGAGGATCGGCGTTTCGACATCGAGGAAGCCGTTCTCGTCGAGGAAGCGGCGGATGCTGGTGGTCATGCGCGAACGCAGGCGCAGCTTCTCGGCCATTTCCGGGCGACGCAGATCCAGGAAGCGGTAGCGCAGGCGGGTTTCTTCGCCAACGTCGGAATATTCGTTGAGTGGGAACGGCGGCGTTTCCGATTCGTTCAGCACTTCCAGCTCGTAGCCCAGTACTTCGATGCCGCCGGAGGCCATGTTCGCGTTCACGGCACCGGCCGGACGCAAGCGAACCTTGCCGGTGATTTTAACGACATACTCGCTGCGCACGCGGTCGGCGGCGGCGAAGCTTTCGGCGCGGTCCGGGTCGAACACCACTTGGGCCAGACCATCACGATCACGGATATCGAGGAAGATCACCCCGCCGTGGTCGCGGCGACGGTGAACCCATCCGCAAAGAGTGATTTCCTGACCTTCCAGGGTCTCGTTCAGTTGGCCGCAATAATGGCTGCGCATCATGGTAGTGGTTTCACTTCTCGTAATTCGAAATTCGATGGAGGCTTGCCTCGTCACCGTACTGTTAAGCAGGGGACGGATAATGCAGGAGCCTGCGCGTAGAGTTCAACTCAGTCTGCTTTGTCGCCGCCCGCCAGATTCTTTTTGGCGCCGGTCTTGAAATCGGTCTCGTACCAGCCGCTGCCGCTCAGGCGGAAGCCCGGCATGGACAACATCTTCTTCAGCTCAGGCGCCTGGCAGGCAGGGCAATCGACCAGCGGCGCTGCGCTGATCTTCTGAATGGCTTCCAACTGATGACCACAGGAAGCGCATTGATAGTCGTACATGGGCATGGAGATGTCTCGGCGATCGGATCGTAACTACGCCGCGCGCCCTGTGGATAAAGCCCGGCTTGCGCAGCAAAGCGCGAGATTATATCTGGTAAATCGACACAGCGCAGCCGGCTTTCTGCCCGAACACCGGCCCGCGATAACCGCGGGCCGGCTGCGAGCGCCGGGTTAATCCGGGCTCATGGTTGCCACGCGACCGTTTAATACGTGGACGACACACACCACCCTGACCAGCCCGCTGAAGTTCTTCACCCCTCCGTAACGCAAATGCACTTCCCGATCGACGTATGACAGCAACGCACTGACTGTGCAGGCATTGATCCTGGCTATCTCCGTGAGGATATTCCAATAGATCTGCTCCAGACGCAGGCAGGTGGAAAACCCGTTGAGCCTGACCGACCGGGACAATGGCTTGGCCAGTCCCATATCGAACCCTTTGGTGAAGGGGTCGACCTTTATCTTATGAAAACCACAGGTTTCCATTACTCCATTACCCACTGTGCGCGACATACAGCTGACACTCCATTGCCAAACAACAGCCCATGGGTTTCTCCCATTGGACAGTGGCTCTATAAAACAGCAGGACGCGAGGGGCAGCCAGAAGACGCGGAGTTGATAGTCGTAGGACAACGCCAGGAAATGCGCGGAAACAAGCAAGCAGCGCCAGAAAGGCGCCACTCGCTGTTTTTTTTGGAGCGGGGGGCTTACTGGTTTTCGAGCAGCGAACGCAGCATCCAGGCGGTTTTCTCGTGAACCTGCATGCGCTGGGTCAGCAGGTCGCAGTCGGCTCATCGCTGACTTTATCGAGCAACGGGAAAATGCCGCGCGCGGTACGCGTCACTGCTTCCTGGCCTGCGACCAACTGCTTGATCATCTCTTCGGCGCTGGGCACGCCCTCTTCTTCCTTGATCGAAGACAGACGCGCGTAGATCGAATAGGCGCCCGGCGCAGGAAAGCCGAGGGCACGAATACGTTCGGCAATGGAGTCCACCGCCAGCGCCAGTTCGTTGTACTGCTCTTCGAACATCAAGTGCAGCGTACGAAACATCGGGCCAGTCACGTTCCAATGGAAGTTGTGGGTCTTCAAATACAGTACATAGGTATCAGACAGCAGCCGTGAAAGTCCGTCGACGATGGATTTACGATCTTCTTCACTGATACCGATATCGATTGCCATGTTTTTTCCCTTCAATTGACGAGGATTCATTGATCCGTTGCGGCACCACTCTAGCAAGGGCACCACTCTAGCAAGAGTGCAGGCTGTGTGCAGCCCGACACACGCGGCGGCGTGCGGCAAATCGCCGCTCTCTACACCGCGACTGCCGGTTACAGCCAAGCCTGTGCACAGGCTAGAGAGATTCTCAAAATACCGCGCAAAAAGCACGCACCGGTCTAGGACACGTATTTGACGCAGAAATGCGGTCGATGTCGCAACACCCCGAAATGCTTGATTTGAGTAGGCACAGCCTTTGCTGTTAAATAGACGGCGTGTGCTTGCCGTTTATTTCTGCGGCAGTCACATAGGCTGATACCCGCGCACGTGCCCAACGCCTCCCATTGTTCAGAAGCGAACCGTGCCAGTCAGCTCTTCCTTGTGATCCTTCTTAACGTGAGTTAATCAAAATGTTGAAAATCGTCCACCTGCTAACGGGCGTTGCAGCGTTGCTGCTGTCCTTTATACCGAGCTTGCAACAGGGAAGCCCTCCCTACCTGGAACAACACGACGCTCTGTACCTGGCCTTGTTCGGCCTTCTTAACCTGACGCTGGCACCGGTGATCCCTTACTGGAACAAAGGCACGCGTCATCAACTGCAAAACCTGGTCAGCGCGCTGCTGGTGCTGACCGTTGTCGTTCAAACCCTCACCCTCCTCGCACCTATGCCTGAAGTGGGCGGCCACCCGGCCATCCTGCTCAGCCTGGTGATTGCTGTGGTCGCCATCGCTCTTCACCTGGCCATCAGCTTCTACCGCTCGTCGCCTGCGGCCGCGTCGCAAAGCTACGATATGACCAACCGGGATACCGGGACCGTCAAGTGGTTCAACACCTCCAAAGGCTTCGGCTTTATCTCCCGCGATTCGGGCGACGATATTTTCGTCCACTTCCGGGCCATCCGCGGCGAAGGCCATCGTGTTCTGGTGGAAGGCCAGCGCGTGGAGTTCTCGGTGATGAATCGCGATAAAGGCCTGCAAGCCGAAGACGTAATCGCTGCCCTGCCGCGCCGCTGACCCTAGCGTTCGCAGCAAAAAAAACCGCGATCCAGCACTGCTGGGTCGCGGTTTTTTTATTGCCTGGCGATTAACCAGCGGCGGTTTACACGCACGGCTTAGTAATGCGGCGGCGGCGCTTCTTCTTCGGATGACTCGAACTGGCCACCCATTTCTTCCTGGCGCTTGAGCAGCGCGGTCATCTGCAACTGCAGGCGTTCAACCGCACGCTGCTGGGTAACCAGGATGTCATTCAGGGTTTCGATGGTGTCGTCCTGAAACGCCAGGCGGCTTTCCAGGTCGGTGACGCGGTCTTGCAGATCCATGGTTCAGTCCTGAGTAAAGATGAAGTTGGCTGGCAAAAACGCGCGCAGCCTTGCGCGAATCGCCGCCACTTGCTCTTCGGTATACGGCTGCGCCGGATGTTTGCCCCAAACCGGTGCCGGCCAAGCAGCGTCATCGCGTTTGCGCACGATCACATGCACGTGCAACTGGCTGACAACGTTGCCCAACGCGCCAATGTTCATCTTGTCGGCAGCCCACGCTTCGTTCAGCCACTGCGCCAGGGCGGTGGTTTCTTGCCACAGCGTCTGTTGGTCTGCGCCATCGAGCTGAAACACTTCGCTGATAGCGTCTTTGCGCGGCACCAGGATAAACCACGGGTAATTGGAATCGTTGGACAGCAACAGGCGGCAGAGCGGGAAGTCGCCAATGGCCAGTGTGTCTTGTTGCAGGCGTTGATCTAAGGCGAACACGCGGGCACTCCGTTCTGCAGGTCAATTTCAGGCGCCCAGCATACCTTCGAATGCTCAAGGCTTCACGGTGAATGCGGGTGCCTTGAGGCAGCCGAATAAAAAACCTGCACCTTTAAGTGGCAGGCGAATACTTGGGCTACGCTGGAATGGGCCTCGACGGGTTGCACCAAAATGACCCACCTGTGCTTCAAAGGCGCCCGCGATTACCCGGCAATGGTGTGAACCGGTAACGTTTTTGCTGGGTGCAGGCTGCGTGTACCGCTGGTCAGGTGCAATGCGGCTGCCTGGCGCTCAAACCAAACGGCGTAAAAAGCCCGTGGTTATGTGGTTTTTACACTGCCGTCACGTTTTTCACGAAAAAATGACATTCGCTGACCGGTTTGGGCGCGCTTGTTGCATTAGTACCCGTATCGTCGGCAACGGCACCCGCTTGGACGCAGGTGCTTCGCGATCAGCACCACTAGCGTTTAAGTGCCTGCAGAGGAAGTTTTCACACTTCGAAAGCTGTATGAAAACAGCACTTAAGTTGTCAGCCCGGTTACCGTTGGGCTGTGAATTTGCGACACGGAATTAGCAATTTTACGACAGCTTCGTAAAGAAGCTGAAAGGATAGTTGAGTCAGTATCGTCAATAGGGTCTGCGTGATATAACTTTGCGCTGACACAAAAAAGAAAGAGCCGCCCAGATAAAAATACAGGTGGGACGGCAGTACTCTTCCTAAAACCAAAGGAGCAAATCACGATGCGCGTGATGAAGTGGAGCATGATCGCACTGGCTGTTTCAGCAGGCACCTCGCAGTTCGCAATGGCGTCCGCCCAAGATGATTCCAAGGGCTTTATCGAAGACAGTACGGCCAGCATCCTGACCCGTACCCTGTACTTCAGCCGCGACTTCCGTAATAACGCGCCCGGCACCCAAAGCCGCCGCGAAGAAACCGGCCTTGGCTTCCATGGCCTGTTCAGCTCGGGCTACACCCAGGGCACTATCGGTGTCGGTTTTGATGCCATTGGTTTGCTCGGCCTCAAACTCGACAGCGGCAAGGGTCGCACCGGCACGGGTCTGTTCCCGAATGGCTCCGATGGCCGTGCTCAGGATGAATACTCCAAAGGCGGCGCAGCCATCAAGTTCCGTATCTCTGATACGGTCTTGAAAGTAGGTGACCAGTACACCACCGCGCCAGTATTCGCCTCCGACGACAGCCGCTTGCTGCCAGAGCTGCCACAAGGTATCTCGATCACCAGCAACGAGATCAAAGGCCTGAAACTGGAAGCCGGTCACTTCACGTCGATCGTCGCCCAGGACCACACCTACAAAGACAGTATCTCCAGCTCTGAGCCGGTCACCGGCACCGGCCTGAGAGACGCCAACTTCGTCGGCGGCGTTTACTCCTGGACGCCAGAGCTCACTACCAGCCTCTACTACTCGAAAGTAGAAGATTACTGGAAGAAGCTCTACGCCAACGTGAACTGGACCCACGCGCTCAGCGATGACCAATCCGTCGCGGTAGACTTCAACATCTACGACACCAAAAGCGATGGCGCAGGCCTGCAACGCGCTGAAAAAGACGGCACCACCAAGCTCGACAACCGTGCATTCAGCTTGCAAGGCGCGTACACCGTTGGTGCACACACCTTCACCCTGGCAGCTCAAAAGGTTAGCGGCGACGGTGACTACGGCTACGGTGTAGACGGCGGCGGCACAGTATTCCTGGCCAACTCCATCGCTCGTTCCGACTTTAACGCCGAAGGCGAGAAGTCGTTCCAGGCGCGTTACGACATCAACATGGCAACCTTCGGCATTCCTGGCCTGAGCTTCATGACGCGTTACGTAACCGGCAGCGGCGCCAACACTGGCACCACGTCGAACGGCAAAGAGTGGGAACGTGACATCGAAGGCAAATACGTGGTCCAGAGCGGTCCGGCTAAAAACCTGAGCTTGCGCCTGCGTCAAGCGACCTATCGTTCGTCTGACAACGTGTACTACGGTTCGGCTTCCATCGACGAACTGCGTTTGATCGCGCAATACCCGCTGAACATCTTGTAATTGTCAGTTTGATTACAACGATGACTTAAGGCCTCGGCCTTAAACAAAAAGCCGCTCCCCTGTTTAAAAGGGAGCGGCTTTTTTATTGCAGTTTTATTTCATTCGAAAAATAACCAGCACGCTAACTAACGAGATTAGCTGCCAGCATCAAACCTGACCTATTGGCCAAGTTCGATGCCTTGCCGTCTGGTTGTTTAAAGGCCGGTTATTTAGCCGCAGGCTCCTGCATAACGCGAATAACCCGCTGCGGAAACGGAATATCAATCCCCGCGCCTTTCAGGCGGTCTCGTGCCATTTCATTGAGCATAAACACCACATCCCAATAATCCGCCGTGTTGGTCCAGCACCGCAGCGACACAGTGATAGAACTGTCGCCCAAGGTCGACACCACTGCCACCGGCGCAGGATCTGCCAGCACGCGAGCGTCTTTTGCCAGCTCAAGCAGCACTTCACGGGCTTTTTGCAGGTCGGCTTCATAGTCGACACCCACGTCAAACACCACTTTGCGGGTCGGCTGACGGTTGGTGTTGGTGATGATGCCGTTGGACAGGATGCCGTTTGGCACGATCACGGTTTTGTTGTCGCCGGTGCGCAGCACGGTGTGGAAGATCTGGATGCTGTCGACCGTGCCGGAAGTGCCTTGGGCTTCGATCCAGTCACCAATGCGGAACGGGCGGAACAACAGAATCAGCACGCCGCCAGCGAAGTTGGCCAGGCTGCCTTGTAACGCAAGGCCGATGGCCAGGGTCGCCGCACCGATAGCAGCGACAAACGAGGTGGTGGCCACGCCGATCATCGACGCCACGCTGACAATCAGCATGATCTTCAACGCGATGTTCGCAAGGTTGGTGATGAAGTGCTGCAGCGCCAGGTCGGCGTTACGGATGGCCAACAAGCGCCCAACCCGGTGCGTAAGCCGGTTGATCAACCACCAGCCGATGGCCAGGGTGACCACCGCCAGCAACACACGGCTACCGTATTCCATAATCATTGGGATCCAAGACTGTGAGGTCTTGATCAGGTGATCAAATTCAGCGTTCAAATCCATCTATATTTCTCCTGTTTCACGGATGTGCGGCTTTATTGACTGCCTAAAAACGCAAATGAGCCCCGAAGGGCTCAAGTGTAGGCACAAACTGTGGGGCGTGGGACGTCAAAAACGCCCGCAGGTTCCGCAGCGTGCTCTCAGTCGCGGAAGTTGTTGAACTGCAGCGGCATGTCAAATGTCTTGGCGCGCAGGGCAGCGATCGCTTCCTGCAAGTCATCACGCTTCTTGCCGGTGATACGCACCTGCTCGCCCTGAATGGCGGCCTGCACTTTCAACTTGGCATCCTTGACGTGAGCGACGATTTTTTTCGCCAGCTCTTTGTCGATGCCTTCCTTGAGCACGGCTTCCTGCTTCATCAGCTTGCCGGAGGCGTACGCGTCTTTGATTTCCAGGCACTGTGCGTCGATCTTGCGCTTGACCAGGGACAGCTTGAGAATCTCGATCATCGCTTCCAGCTGGAAATCGGCTTCAGCGGTCAGGTTGACGGTCAACTCCTTTTCCTTGAACTCGAAGCTGCCCTTGCCTTTCAGGTCATAGCGACGGTCCAGCTCTTTGACGGCGTTCTCGACGGCGTTGGTGACTTCGTGTTTGTCCAGTTCGGATACCACGTCGAACGAAGGCATGTCATTTCTCCAAAATAAGGGGCGGGCTCAGTAGAGATGGAGCGCGCCCAAGCTAAAATGCCCGGGCATTATAGCGGTTCTTTCGCCGCGTTCACTGTGAGCGACCCCACGGAGCACAAACTCATGTCGACCACCTGGCATATTCTCGGCGCCGGCAGCCTGGGCACACTCTGGGCCACGCGCCTGGCTCGCGCGGGCGTGCCGGTGAGGTTGATTTTGCGTGACCACGCGCGCCTCGCCAGCTATCAGGCCGGGCATGGGCTGACGCTGGTCGAACACGGCGTAGCACACACTTACCCGGTCACCGGCGAAACGCCCGACAGCCCTGAGCCGATTCAGCGCCTGCTGGTGGCGTGCAAAGCCTACGACGCACAAAGCGCTATCGCACAGCTGCAACAGCGTTTGGCGGCGGATGCTGAGCTGATCCTGCTGCAAAACGGCCTTGGCAGCCAGGACGCAGTGGCCGCCCAAGTGCCGCAGGCGCGCAGCATCTTTGCCTCCAGCACCGAGGGCGCGTTCCGCGACGGCGATTGGCGCGTGGTGTTCGCCGGGCATGGCTACACCTGGCTGGGGGACACAGGCCAGCCGATGCCACCACTGTGGCTGAACGACCTGCACGCCGCCGGCATCCCTCATGAATGGAGCACCGAGATTCTGACGCGCTTGTGGCGCAAGCTGGCGCTCAATTGCGCGATCAACCCACTGACTGTGCTGTACCAGTGCCGTAACGGCGGCCTGCAAGACCATCAATGCGAAGTCGCAACGCTGTGCGCCGAATTGGCCGAACTGCTCGAATGCTGCGGCCAGCCCGCGGCCGCGCAAGCGTTGCACAGCGAAGTGCAACGGGTGATCCAGGCCACCGCGAGCAACTATTCCTCGATGTATCAGGACGTGGCCAACGCGCGGCGCACCGAAATCAGCTACCTGCTGGGCTATGCATGCCAGGCGGCAGCCCGCCATCAATTGGTGCTGCCGCACCTGCAACAGCTACAAGCGCGTTTGGTGGGCTATTTGCGTGAACGCGGATTGGCCAGCGACTGAGGCACGCGCTACCCTGCCTACCTGTCTATCGTCTCGGAAAGCCCTGATGCCACTGCGCCAGCGTCTTGAAAATCTACCCGTAGGGCAGAAACTGCTGGCCGCCCTGCTGGTGCTGCTGACTACCGTATTGCTGGTAGCCAACCTGACGTTTATCAGTGCGGCCTACTGGATTTCGCAGGAAAGCATGGCGCCTCAGGCGCTGCAGGCCATCGGCCGCCTGGTATCAAACCCGGCCCTCGCCGCCGATGCGCTTGAGTCCCCGGCCAAAGCCGACGCCCTGCTCGCTGAATTGACCAGCTATTCACCGCTGCGCGCCGCAGCGTTGTACGACGGCGAAGGCACCCGCCTGGCGCAGATGCAGCACGGCGATCGCCTGCATTTGCCGGACACCTACCGGCACATCGAAGCGTGGCGGCTGACCGAGTTTCGCAGCAACCAGGTCATCACCCTGCCCCGCGCCGGCCAGCCGTCCGGGCACTTACTGCTGGTGGCCAGCAGTGAACTGCCGATGGCGTTTTATACCGGCACGCTGACGGCGAGCCTGGGCATCCTGATTTTCAGCGTGCTGCTCTGGCTGATCATCGCCCGGCAAATCAAACGCCTGATCACTCGCCCGATCTACGAACTGGAAGAGCTGTCACGCCAAGTGACCCGCGAAGAGAACTACGCCCTGCGCGCCGGGCGTGGCAACCATGATGAGATCGGCAGCCTGGCCGAAGCTTTCAACACCATGTTGTCACGCATCGAAGCCCGCGAGCAGCAGCTAAAACGCGCGCGCGACGATTCACAGGCCGCCTACGATCAAGCCCAGGGCTTGGCCGAAGAGACTCGCCACACCAACCGCAAGCTGGAACTCGAAGTGCAGGTTCGCAGCAAAATCGAGAAAAAACTCACCGGCTTCCAGAACTACCTGAACAGCATCATCGACTCGATGCCTTCGGCGTTGATCGCGCTGGATGAACAGCTCTACGTGACCCAGTGGAATCAGGAGGCCAGCGCGCTTTCCGGCACGCGCCTGGACGAGGCGCTGAACCAACCGATTTTCCTCGCATTCCAGCCGCTCAAGCCGTACCTGCCACAACTAAAAGCCACGGTTGAGCAGCACACCGTAGAGCGCATCGAGCGCGTCACCTGGGTCAAGGATGACGAGCCCAAACATTACGCCCTGACCTTTTACCCGCTGATGGGCGGCGCCGGGCGCGGCGTGGTGATCCGCATCGACGACATCACCCAGCGCCTGTCGCTTGAAGAGATGATGGTGCAGTCAGAAAAAATGCTCTCCGTCGGCGGCCTGGCGGCGGGCATGGCCCACGAAATCAATAACCCGCTGGGAGCGATTCTGCACAACGTGCAGAACATTCGTCGCCGCCTGTCGCCTGACCTGCCGAAGAACCTGGAGCATGCCGAACGCGCGGGCGTCACACTGGACATGGTCAACCGTTATTTGCAAAGCCGTGAAGTACCGCAGCTGCTCGACGGCATTCAGCAAGCCGGCGCAAGGGCAGCGAAAATCGTCACGCACATGCTCAGCTTCAGCCGACTCAGTAATCGCCGGATGGCGCCCTGCGATTTGCCGGCACTGATCGACCAGGCAGTCGAAATCGCCGGTAACGACTTCGACCTGACCATCGGTTTCGACTTCAAGGGCCAGGCGATCATTCGTCAGTTCGACCCGCAACTGGGCCCGGTGCCCGGCACCGCCAACGAGTTGGAACAGGTGCTGCTCAACTTGCTGAAAAACGCCGCCCAGGCCATTCACCTGCGTGAAGACGACCGCGAGCCAGGGCGCATCATCTTGCGCACGCGCCTGAACCCGCCGTGGGCGGAGATCCAGGTGGAAGACAACGGCATCGGCATGAGCGAAAACGTGCGTAAACGCACGTTCGAGCCGTTCTTCACCACCAAGGAGATCGGCCAAGGCACCGGGCTTGGGCTGTCGGTGTCGTACTTCATCATCACCAACAACCATAAAGGCCAGATGGAGGTGCACTCCACCCTCGGCCAAGGCACCTGCTTCACCCTGCGCCTGCCCTTGGCCGGCAGCCAACTGCCACCCTATGAACTCACCCAACTGGAGCAATGACCATGGGCTTTCGCCTGTCGAAGATCTACACACGTACCGGCGATCAAGGCGAGACCGGCCTGGGCGATGGCCGTCGCGTACCCAAGGACCACCCGCGTGTGGAGGCGATTGGTGAGGTCGACACGCTGAACAGCCAGTTGGGCTTGCTGTTGGCGGGGCTTGAAGAACAGAGCGGCAAGCACCCGCAATTGAATGACGTGATCGAGGTGCTCACACCCTGCCAACACCGTTTGTTCGACTTGGGCGGTGAACTGGCGATGCCGGTGTACAAGGCGTTGAATGCGGCCGAAGTTGATCGCCTGGAAGCGGCGATTGATCGCTGGAACGAGGAAGTCGGGCCGCTGGAGAACTTCATCCTGCCCGGTGGCTCGGCGCTGATCGCCCAGGCGCATGTGTGCCGCAGCCTGGCGCGCAGTGCAGAGCGCAGGTGTCAGCATTTGAATGCGCTTGAGCCGCTGGAGGGGGTGGGGTTGGCTTACATCAATCGGTTATCGGATTTGTTGTTTGTGGCAGCCAGGGTGATTGCCAAGCGCCAAGGGGTGGCGGAGGTTTTGTGGCAGGCGGCGGCGAAGCCACACTGATGATTATGTAGTGCTTGCAAGGGCCTCATCGGGAGCAAGCCGCCTCCCACAGTTGATAGAGTTCCACCTCTGGAATGCAGTTAACTGTGGGAGGGCCGGTGCGACGATTCGACTTGCTCCCGAT
>NZ_VUAZ01000080.1 GCF_009296165.1 Pseudomonas kitaguniensis
ACGCACGGTGACCAGCGCGCAGCCAAACGCGCCAGCACAGGCCGACCAGAGAAAACTGCCACCGCCACCTCGGCCAGCACCAGCACGCCGCCCACCAGCAGCGCCAGGGCAATACCGCACAGGCCGCCGACTACCGAGAGCATCACCGCCTCGGTGAGAAACTGGCGCAGAATGTCGCGCTGGCGTGCCCCGGTGGCCATGCGGATGCCAATTTCGCGGGTGCGTTCGCGCACGGTCATCAGCATGATATTCATCACGCCGATGCCGCCCACCAGCAGCGAAATCGCCGCAATCGAACCGAGCATCAATGACAGCGTGTTGGCCGTGCGCGCCTCGGCCTGGATCATCGCCGCGCTATTGGTCAAACGGTAATCACGCTTGCCGTTATGCAGCTTTAGCATAAGTTCATCAATCGCCCGTTCGGTGGCGTGCACGTTGCGCGCATCGGCGGCGGCAATGACCACGTATTCGGGATTATAGGTGCCGAACAAGCGCACGCTCGCGGCGTTGTAAGGAATGGCGACACGGTCGTCGCTGTCTTCATTGCCAGAACTTGAGCCTTTTTCGGCGAGTACGCCGATCACTTGGAAGGGCACGTTCTCGATCAGAATGTAGTGGCCGATCGGGCTGTCTACGCCCTTGAAGAGTTTTTCGCGGATACGATGGCCGATCACCGCTACGGTGGCCCCGGCACGCTCATCGGCCTCGGTGAAGTAGCTGCCTTCGACCACCGGCCAGTTGAAAATCTGTGGAAAGTTGAGGTCGTTTCCGCCCACGTAAGCCAGGTAGTCGACGTTGCCGAAACGCACGCCGGCGTCACTGCCATTCACCGGCATGATGTGCTTGACCTGGGGCAGTGTGGCCAAGGCCGCAACGTCGTTGAGAGTCACCACCCCGGGCGGCGTGCGTGGGTTGGGCGAGATGCCGCTCAAGTAGATGATGTTGGAGCCGAACGCGCCCATCTGCGCCATGACCTGGCGTTTGCTGCCTTCGCCCACCGCCAGCATCACCACCACCGACGCGACGCCGATGACGATGCCGAGCAACGTCAGCGCGGTGCGGAACCGGTTGATCCACATCACCCGCCAGGCCGCCTGCACTGCGTCCACCAGTTCGGCTTTCCAGGCACCGTTGTGTTCGGCACCGTCGGCCAGCCGCTGGCGCAGGTCAACCGCTTGCAGCGCGCCGCTGTTGGCCGTGGCGGGCACGCAGGTTTCATTCAGCGCCGAATCGCTGATGATCAGGCCGTCGCGAATTTCGATGATGCGGTTGGCGCGCGCCGCAACTTCACGGTCGTGGGTAATCAGGATGACCACATGGCCCTGGTTCGCCAGCTCGTCGAGCAGCGTCATCACCTCGGCGCCGCTGTGGCTGTCGAGGGCACCGGTGGGTTCATCGGCGAGGATGATATGGCCGCCGTTCATCAGCGCGCGCGCGATAGAAACGCGTTGTTGCTGGCCGCCGGAAAGCTGGTGCGGGCGGTTGCCGGTGCGCTCGGCCAGGCCCAGGCGGGTCAGCAGCGCCTTGGCGCGGGCGTGGCGTTCGGTGGCGCTGATGCCCGCGTAGATCGCCGGCATCTCGACGTTTTCCTGCGCCGAACCGGACGCAATCAAGTGGTAGCCCTGGAACACAAACCCAAAGGCTTCGCGGCGCAGCCAGGCCAACTCGTCGCTGCCCAAGTGCGCGACGTTTTCGCCCGCGAACAAATAGTCGCCTTCGGTGGGCCGGTCGAGGCAGCCGAGGATATTCATCAGCGTGGATTTGCCCGAGCCTGAGGCGCCGACAATCGCCACAAATTCGCCGGCATGGATCGCCAGGTCGATGCCACGTAATACGTCGACCTGCGGGCTGTCGCCGCCGCCGTAGGATTTGCGCAGGTGCTTGAGTTCGATCAGCGGCGTGGTCACATCAACCTCCGTTGCCATCGGCTGGGCCGATCAGCACATGGTCGCCCTCGTTGAGGCCGCCCAGCACCTCAACCCGCAGGCGGTCGCTGATACCCAGGCGCACTTCGCGCGGTTCTATGGCGCCGTTTTTCGCCACCACCCGTGCAACCTGCGTGTCGCTGCCGTGGTTGCCCTGCAGGGCCGCGACCGGCACGGTGAGTGCATCCTGAACGCGGCTGGCGACGAAAAATACCTGCGTGGTCATTTCGGCCATCAGTGCATTGTCGGTGTTGTCGACGTCGAGCAGCACGGTGTACAGCACCACGCGGCCACTGCCGGTCTTGCTTGAGCTGCTGGGGCTGCCATTGCCCTGGCTGGTCTCGTTCAGCGGCTTGGGCGGGATCGGCAGGATCTGGCGCACGGTGCTGGTCCAGCGCCGGTTGCCGCCGCTGAGGGTGGTGAAGTAGGCGCTCATGCCGGGTTTGACGTGGCCGATGTCGGCTTCCGAGACTTCGGCCCATACCGTCATCGGTGACAACTTGGCGATGCGCAAAATCAGCGGCGTCTGTTGCTGGGCGTTAAGGGTTTGGCCGACGCGCGCATCCACCGCCACCACCGTGCCGTTCATGGGCGCGTAGATACGCGTATAACCCAGTTCCGCTTCGTCGCTGCGCAGGCTGGCCTGGGCCTGGCGAATCTGTGCCTGGAACATCTCGACGCGGGCCTGGGTGGCACTCAGTTCGGCCTTGGCGGTTTGCACGTCTTCTTCGCGGGTGGCATTGCCCGCGGCCAGGCGCTGCTGACGGCGATATTTTTGCCGGGCCAGCGCGTGCTGGGCCGTCTGTTCCTGTAACTGGGCCTTGAGGTTTTCGATGGCGTAGCGGCTGGCGTCGAGCTTGGCTTGTTGCGTTGCGGGGTCGATTTCTACCAGTAACTGGCCTTGCGTGACCTGATCGCCAGCCTCGACGTGGATCTGGCGGATTTGCCCGGACGCCTGAGCACCCACGTCGACATACCGGCGCGGCTGCAGCGTGCCGAGAGCAGTCACGCTGTTTTCTATGTTAGCGCGGGTTACGGTGACCGTTGCCAAGCTGTCACGACCCGGCGGCAGCAACAACCAGGCGGCGGCCGCAATTAGCGGTATCAGGCACGCAACAGCAAGCAGGGCGCGTCGGGCGGGGCGAGGGCGTTTCATGCGTTGGTTCCAGCCAGGCAGTGTGGGCCGCAGTTGCGGAGAGCTGACTGTTATACGAGAAAAATGCCCGAAGATTTAGGCGTTTACACAAGCGGTAACAGCTCTGTCGAATAAAAAATTCGCGCGTTGGCGCAAGACTTGGTTAAAAGTAGATGAGAATTACTATAAATTGCACGCACTCAAACTGCCATCATCCATGGCCGGTATGTACAGGCGCGAATATCCGCGAAAAACGTTCACGGCGACGCGTGCTTCCAGGCAGCACGTGTCGCGCTCAGGTTCCGTACGCGCACGCTCGCGTCTACAGGGCCAAATACCACTGCGAGGCGGTCGGGAGTCATGTTGGAAAACTACTATCGCGAGCTGGTGTGTTTCCTTAACGCCAAGCTGGGCAACCGTCAGGTCGCCGAGGATGTGGTGCATGACGCTTACGTGCGGGTGCTGGAGCGCGCAAGTGATACGCCGATCGAGCAACCGCGCGCGTTTTTGTACCGCACGGCGCTGAACCTGGTGATCGACGGCCATCGACGCAACGCCTTGCGCCTCGTCGAACCCCTCGAAGTACTCGACAACGAGGAGCGTTTTGCGCCCAATTCACCGCACGCCAGCCACGATCAGGGCCAACGCCTGGAGATGCTCGAGCGCGCGCTCGCCGAACTGCCGAAGGCCTGTCGCGACAGCTTTCTGCTGCGCAAACTGGATGGCCTGTCGCACCCGCAGATCGCCCAGCGTTTGTGTATTTCCCGCAGCCTCGTCGAGAAACATATCGTCAATGCAATGAAACACTGCCGGGTGCGCATGCGTGAGTGGGAAGCGCACTGATCAATGATCAGTTAAATTTTATTTCACTGTCCTCGTTTCCTATCAACAGATGGCCTGTTGTTCAGGCCTTGAAGGTATTCACGCCCCATCGCCAAGGGGCTTATCCAGAGGACACTGGAATGACACAGGCAATTGCATCGCCCGCGGTTCACGACCTGATCGGTATCGGTTTCGGCCCCTCGAACCTGGCGCTGGCCATCGCCCTGCAGGAGCGCGAGAAGACTCAGGGCAAACTGGACGCGCTGTTTCTCGACAAGCAGGCCGATTACCGCTGGCATGGCAATACCCTGGTGACCCAGAGTGAATTGCAGATTTCATTCCTCAAAGACCTCGTGACCCTGCGCAACCCCACCAGCCCCTACTCGTTCGTCAACTACCTCAAGGCCCACGACCGTCTGGTCGACTTCATCAACCTGGGCACTTTTTACCCGTGCCGCATGGAGTACAACGACTACCTGCGCTGGGTCGCCGGGCAGTTCCAGGCTCAGGCGCGCTATGGCGAGGAAGTGCTGGCCATCGAGCCGATCCTGCACCAGCAGCACGTTGAGGCATTGCGCGTTATTTCGCGTGATGCACTGGGCGAACAGCATGTGCGCACCACCCGTTCGGTGGTGGTCAGCGCCGGTGGCACGCCGCGTGTGCCGCAAGCGTTCAAGGCCCTGCGCGACGACGCCCGGGTGTTCCACCATTCCCAATACCTGTCGCGCATGGCCCAGCAGCCGTGCGTTGACGGTAAGGCGATGCGCATTGCGATCATCGGCGGCGGGCAAAGCGCCGCCGAAGCGTTTATTGATCTCAACGACAGCTTCCCTTCGGTGCAGGTCGACATGATCCTGCGCGGTTCGGCACTCAAGCCGGCCGATGACAGCCCGTTCGTCAACGAAGTGTTCTCGCCGGCCTTTACCGACCTGGTATTCCAGCAAGTCGGCGCCGAGCGCGAGCGCCTGGTCGCCGAGTACCAGAACACCAACTATTCGGTGGTTGACCTGGACCTGATCGAGCGTATCTACGGCATTTTCTACCGTCAGAAAGTCTCCGGCATTGCCCGCCAAGCCTTCCGCACCTTGACCGTGGTCGAGAAAGCCAGCGCCGGCCCGCTGGGCATCGAACTGGCGCTGCGCAACAACGCCACGGGCGAAACCAGCCTCAGCCATTACGATGCGGTGATCCTCGCCACCGGTTACGAGCGCCAGATGCACCGCGAACTGCTCGCGCCGCTGCAAGCCTACATGAGCGACTTTGAAGTGAGCCGCGACTACCGCATCGTCACCGACGAGCGCTGCAAGGCGGGGGTTTACATTCAGGGTTTCAGCCAGGCCAGCCATGGCTTGAGCGATACCTTGCTGTCGGTATTGCCGATTCGGGCGGATGAAATTGCCGCCTCGTTGTATGAGCATGATCGTCATCGTGGCAAAGCACGTTCGGCGCAGGATCTGCTCTTGGCCAATGCGAGCTGACAAACTACCGTTCAGCCGCAAGTTGCACCCAGCGTGCAGCTAACCCCTTGCAGCTCGAAGCGGGCTACTGATACTGTACAAAAAACCAGTACCGGTAGCCCGCCATGCAGTTGATCGAAAAACTCAGCATCCTCGCCGACGCCGCCAAATATGACGCGTCGTGCGCCAGCAGTGGCGCGCCCAAGCGCAGCTCCGAGGGCAAGGCGGGGCTGGGTTCCACCGACGGCATGGGCATTTGCCACAGCTACACCCCGGACGGGCGCTGTGTGTCGCTGCTCAAGGTGTTGCTGACCAACTTCTGCCTCTACGATTGCCAATACTGCGTCAACCGCCGTTCCAGCGACGTGCCGCGCGCACGTTTCAGCCCAGAGGAGGTGGTTACCCTGACGCTCGACTTTTACCGGCGCAATTGCGTCAGCGGGCTGTTTCTCAGTTCCGGCATCATCCGTTCGGCCGACTACACCATGGAGCAGTTGGTGCGGGTCGCCAAACTGTTGCGCGAGGAACATGACTTTCGCGGTTATATCCACCTCAAGACCATTCCCGAGGCAGACCCGGCATTGATCGCCGAGGCGGGGCGCTATGCCGATCGACTCAGCGTGAATATCGAACTGCCCACCGATGCCAGCCTGCAAACCCTGGCGCCGGAGAAACAGATTGTCTCGATCAAGCAAGCGATGCAGACCATTTACACCGGGGAGCAGACCGTACTCAACGAGCCGCGCGCACCGCGTTTTGCCCCGGCCGGGCAGAGTACGCAAATGATCGTCGCGCCGATGACACCGACGACAGCACCATCCTCCACGGCGCCGAGGCGTTGTATGGCAGTTACAAGCTGCGCCGCGTGTATTACTCGGCGTTCAGCCCGATTCCCAACAGCCCGAAAAGCGTGCCCCTGGCC
The DNA here is from genome assembly GCF_009296165.1 of Pseudomonas kitaguniensis. Taxonomy (GTDB): domain Bacteria; phylum Pseudomonadota; class Gammaproteobacteria; order Pseudomonadales; family Pseudomonadaceae; genus Aquipseudomonas; species Aquipseudomonas kitaguniensis. The sequence continues at coordinate 6,262 of NZ_VUAZ01000080.1, forward strand.
GCGCCGCCACTGATGCGTGAGCACCGCTTGTATCAGGCAGACTTTCTGCTGCGCAGCTACGGTTTCAGCGCCAACGAACTGTTTCAAGGCCCTGGCGATCTGGCGCTGGACATCGACCCCAAGCTGGCGTGGGCGTTGGAGCACCGCGAGGTGTTCCCGCTGGACCTGAACCGCGCCGAACCGACCCTGATTGCGCGCATCCCCGGCATTGGCCTGCGCACCACGCAGCGCCTGGTCGACCTGCGGCGCGAACGCAAGATCCGTTTCGAAGATTTGGCGCGCATGCGCTGCGTACTGGCCAAGGCCAAGCCATTTTTCATCACCAGCGATTACCATCCGCAACAGGCGGACAGCACCAGCGTGTTGCTGCGCGAGCAATTGCGTGACCGCCCGCAGCCACAGCAAATGGGCTTGTGGGGATGATCAGCCTGGAATGTGACAACCTGTTCAGCATCTGGCGCGAGCAGGCGCGCTGGCTGCTCAGCCATCAAGTCGACCCCAGCCAGGTGAGCTGGGGCAAGACGGAAGTGGCGGATTTGTTTGCCACCGACCAGCCCATTCCCGAAGGCCTTGGCCCGTTCCAGGCGCGAATCCCCAAGGCGCTGTTAGCGTTGTTGGAGTCGGCGGCGTGTTATCACGGCGATCAGCGCTGGAGCTTGCTGTACGAGGTGCTGTGGCGCGTCAGCCATGGTGATCGCACGGCCATGTTGGCGGGCGACAAGCTCGGCAGCGAGTTGCAACGGCGGATCAAGCAGGTGAGTCGCGAGGCCCATCACCTGCATGCCTTTGTGCGGTTCATCGCCTTGCCCGCAGAGGCGGGGCCGGAGTTGCCGGAATACGTGGCCTGGCATGAGCCGGCGCATGACATTCTGAAATCCGCCAGTGAGCATTTTATCGGGCGCATGGGCCGCCACCGCTGGATGATCGCCACGCCGTTGGACGCTGTGTATTACGACGGTGAACAGTTGATTCATCAGCGAGAGTGCCCCGAGGCGTGGCAGCAACTGGCGCAGAATGTGGAAGACCCGCACAGCGCCATGTGGCTGACCTATTACAGCCATATATTCAACCCGGCGCGGCTCAACCCCAAGGTAATGGAGGGGCACTTTCCGAGCCGGTTCTGGAAGAACCTGCCGGAGGGCAAGTTGATACCGGGGTTGATCAGTGAGGCACGTACGGGTAAACAGAAGGATGGGCAGGCGAAGCTGATTGGGGCCAAAGCGGGCAAGCAGATTGCGCCCCCGGTGGTTGCAGACCGCTGAGTGGTTAGATCAAAAGCGCTTGTGTGGGAGCGGGCTTGCTCGCGATGGCCTCCACCCGGTATGCCTGATTTACCGAGGTGCCTGCATCGCGAGCAAGCCCGCTCCCACAAAAGGCAGATCTGATGTGTACTCTAGACTGGCTTTTGATCTGCTTTAACCACTCAAGCCCGCTCCCACATTTGACCGAGTTGATTCGCTGTGAGGGCGCACTCAAAAGCCCAGCCACACCCCCACCTTGGTAGGGTGGTACGCGTCATTGCCCCGTCAGCCAGGAGGAATCATGTCTATCGCCATTCGTCTCGCCCAGGCAACCGATGCCGACGAGATCAGCCAGGTCATCCTGGCCGCCTTGCACAGCAGCAATGCCCGGGATTACCCGGCGGATGTTATCGCCCGCGTCGCGAGCAACTTCACCGCCGACGCTGTGCTTGCACTGCTAGAGCGTCGGGTTGTACTGGTGGCCGTTCAGGATCAGGTGATCGTTGCGACTGCGGCCCTTGATGGCAATGTGGTGCGCTCAGTGTTCGTCAACCCAGCCTTGCAAGGCCAGGGCATTGGCCGGCTATTGATGCTCGACATCGAAGTGCGTGCCCGTGAAGCCGGCGTCACGGTATTGAACGTTCCGTCTTCGCTGACCGCCGAGCCGTTCTACACCAAGCTGGGGTTTCACACCGTGCGCGATGTTTACCACGGTAACGAGCGCACGCTGGTGATGGAGAAGGTGCTGTCGTCGCGTCACCCGATTGGGCCGTATCGCGACCGTCAGCACCGCGCGCAGGTGGTTGCTCTGTGGCAGGAGGCTTTTGGCTATGACACGGCGCATAACCTGCCGAGCCTGGCGATTGATAAAAAGCTGGCGGTCAACGACGGCTTGTTCTTCGTGGCGATAGATAAAAAAGCCGTGATCGGTACCGTCCTCGCAGGCTATGACGGGCATCGCGGCTGGCTGTATTCGGTGGCGGTGCACGCAGACTATCGGCGGCACGGCTTGGGTGCCTCGTTGGTTCGGCATGCCGAACAGGCGTTAACGGCGCTGGGCTGCATGAAAATCAACCTGCAGATCACCGGCGGTAATGACGCGGTGGTGGGGTTCTACGAGGCATTGGGGTACGCGGTGGAGCCGAGAATCAGCATGGGCAAGAAGATTGCCGAGAATATTCCCGCTCAATCCTGAAAACGTCGCAAGCAAATGTGGGAGGGGGCTTGCTCCCGATGGCGGTGGGTCAGTCAATTCATGTATCAACTGTAAAACT